>NZ_JAIWOI010000012.1 GCF_020217005.1 Rheinheimera sp.
GCTGTTGGCAAAACTGTCGCTGATGCTGCTGCCTGCAGGGACTGGGGCTAAATCTAAAATGGAAAATGGGATCATCAGTGCTCCGATATACAGTGATTATTGCATTCAATACCGTTTGGTATAAAAGTATTAGTGCAATGGGTGCAGTGGAGCACTGATTCAAGCCTGCCGCGATGAAAGGCACAAAATTAGGATAAATAGCCCTTTAATCCAGCCGTTTTTTAAAGCGGGCCGTAGCAATGCTCAAAGCTATCAGGCTAAAAAGCAGTAGGCATAAGCTATCAAAACCCAAATCAAACCAGTGTGCTTCCCGAAGCACCACCGCCCTGATCATTCGTACGTAATGTGTGGCGGGCAAAAGTTCGGCTAACCATTGAGCGGGTTCAGGCATAGCGGCAAATGGAAACATAAATCCGGATAACAAAATAGAAGGCAGCAGCACAAAAACTGTCATTTGCATGGCTTGCAATTGAGTCTGAGCTTTTGTTGAGATCAGTAAACCCAGAGCTAAACTGGCGCAAATAAACAAAAAAGTGATGATAAAAAGCGAGAGCAGATCGGCGGCAAAAGGCACATCAAACAGCAGATGACCTAAGGCTAAAATAATCAGCATCTGGATGAAACCTACCAAAATGTAAGGCACAATTTTTCCAAGCATCAGCTCCAGTGGTTTGATCGGCGTAGTGATCAAAAACTCCATATTGCCTTGTTCCCTTTCCCGAACTATGGCGGCTGAGGTGAAGAGGATCATTGTCATCGTCAGTATCACAGCAATTAGGCCTGGCACTATGTTGACTGCCGTACGTTGCTCGGGGTTAAAGTAACTGACCACTTCAAAGCTGACCGCTGTTTTGGTGATCGTTTTGCTGTCTTCCTGCAATGGCATCAGCCTCAAGCCCCGCACCGCACTGGATATCATAGGATCTGAGCCATCTACTACCCAATGCCCGGCTGGGCGGGCCAGGGTTTTAGCTGCGGCTTGATGAAGTTGCAACAGTCGCAGCTCTAAATCTGCCGGCAGGTATAACACAGCACTTACTTTGCCCTCTGTAATAGCTTGTTCGGCTGCCACCATCGAATCGTAGTGGGTGACAAAGTTCACCACTTGAGTGGCGCGGATGCGGTCAAGCAGCAGGCGGGAACTGGCCGTTTGACTTAGATCGACATAAGCCGCAGGCAAATACCTTACATCTGTATTAATGGCATAACCAAACAGCAGCAGTTGCACCAGCGGTATCATCACCACCATAGCGAAAGTAATGCGATCACGGGACAGCTGTTTTAACTCTTTAAATATGATGGCACTAATTCTAATGATGCTCTGCATAACCCACTCCTGTGCTGGTTACAAACACATCTTCCAGGCTGGGTCTGACCTGCTCTATTTGATAGGCTGGCCCCAGTAAGCCTGATAACCAGAGTTCGGGTTGCTGCTGCTGATCGCTGACCAGCAGTCGCAGTCGTGAACCAAGTTGAGCTGCGCAGACAATCAAAGGCTGACGTAGCATTTGCTGTTTAATTGCCCTCAGACCTGGACCACTGACCTCCAGCACGTGCACTGGCATGGCGGCCATAAGTTCTGCCGGCGTGCCGTCTGCTCTTTTTTCGCCAAGTTCTAAAATAGCCAGTCTATGGCAACGTTCGGCTTCATCCATATAGTGTGTAGAGACCAGAATAGTGGTACCTGCTTCACTTAAATCAAACAGCCTTTCCCAGAACTCACGGCGGTTTTCCGGGTCGACAGCCGAAGTAGGCTCATCCAGAAAAAGTAAATCCGGTTGGTGTAAGGTGGCTGCTGCCAATGCCAGCCGTTGTTTCTGACCGCCACTTAAAGAGCCTGCCATTTGGTGTTTACGCTGTTCTAACTGATAGAGACCCATTAACTGTTTGATCCGTTCTGAGGCAGCAAGGCCACCCAAGCCATAGATTTTGCTGACAAATTGCAGGTTCTCCAGCAGGGTTAAGTTGTCGTACAAAGAAAATTTCTGTGTCATATAGCCAATGCGCTGGCGTAATTGCTCTGCCTGCTGAGGTAACTGATAACCCAAGACTTCAATCCGGCCTGAACTGGGTGTTAATAATCCGGTCAGCATCCGGATAGAGGTTGATTTACCGCAGCCATTTGGGCCTAAAAAACCATAAATACAGCCTTTGGGTACAGTCAGATCCAATTGATTAACAGCAATGGATTGACCAAAAGTTTTAGTCATGCCTCGGGTTTGGATCACTATATCTGTCATGGCAACACCAGTTGGACAGGTAAACCTGTAGGTAAAGCAGCGGCCGAAGCGTCCAGGTCTATTTCTGTCAAAAACATCAGACGCGAACGTTCTTTTTGGTTTAAGGCGTAGTAGGGAGTAAAGGTAGCTTCGGCACTGATTTGACGGATTTTTCCGCTCAAGGTCTGCGTCAGATGATCGGCGGTTAACTGCACATGATCGCCCACTTTAAGCTGAGATAAATAAGGCTCTGGCAAATACACTCTGGCATATGGAATTGAATCGGCCTGTAGTACAGCGACAATCGCTGCTGAATTTACTCTTTCTCCGAGCTTCCAGGGCAAATCGTCTACGACTGCATCTCTGCTCGCTTTAATGGTTAAGTCGTCCAGCAGAAGTTGTTGTTGTTGATAAAGCGTAGTGGCTGCGACAAGCTGGAACTCGGCTTGTTGAATTTGTTGAGGTCTGTTGCCATGCTCAAGTTCAGCCAGCTGTTGTTTGGCGTTGTCCAGTTGAGCTTTACTCGAGTCCCGCTGTGCCAAAGCTGTGTCGACTGCCGCCTGGCCTTGCAGGCCGCGCTGTTTAACCTCTAATTGGCGCTGATAGTTTTTTGCTGCCTCCTGATAAAGTGCTAAAGCTGAATTGACCCGGGCCGCTGCGGCTGCGGTTTGTTCAGATCTGCTGCCAAGTTGCAGAAGTTCAAGCGCAGCTTTTTGCATATCCATTTCTGCTTTGGCCTGTTCTACTCTGAAAAGCTGCCTGCGGTTATCCAATTGCAATAAGACGTCCCCTTTTTTGACCTGCTGACCTTTTTTCACATAAACAGCAGTAATAAGTTCAGTGGCTGTGGCCGATAGGGTAATTCTGTCTCGCTCCAAAGTGCCAAAAGCCGTGGTATGTGGCGCTTTGCTGCAGGCTGACAACAGCAGAAGTAACAGTGGGCCTATAAGGCTGGTTTTCATAAATCATGACTCCGGACTAGCTGTTTTAAAAATACCCTGACTCACCAGTCGCTGGTTGTGTTGGGCAAGTCTGGTTAAAAACTCAGGGCTAAGTTCGATACCCTGACTGCGTAAGGTTTGAGGTGGAGCGATAAAGGGAAAGACAGCAAGACCAATCAGGGACAGACGAGCCAGTTGCGCATCCACCCCTTGTTGTAGATGCTGAGGTTGTTGCAAAGACTGGCCTATCAATTGAATAGCACCTTGCATAAACTCGGCAAATACTCTGGCGACCAGACGATTTTCAGTGCTTTGGGGGTCCAGCATGCTACGCAACATGAGCTTGGGTAGATCCGGATGAGGTCCCATCACCTGATAATAACGCGTAAATAATTCAGCAATTTTCAGCTCTCCTGGTTGAGACAAAATTTGACGCATCTGCTCGAGTAAAGGCCCAAAGGTCTCTTTGATCATGCTTTCAAATAAACCAGCTTTATCGACAAAGTAATAACGGATCATGGCTGCATTTGTGCCTGCATGGCTGGCAAGCAACCTGGTTGATACTTTAGTGTAAGGCTGAGCGACGAAAAGGCAGCGGGCTGCGTGGATCAATCTGGCTCTGGTATCTGAATCACCTTTGGGGCGACCTGGTAGTGCTGTCATAGGGCTTACCTGATTAATTAATCGTCTGATGAATATGCTAGGAGAGATTAAGGATCTGGCCCAGTGAATTAATTCACCAAATGCATAGGCCTTGATGAATATCAAAGTTTAGGTCAGTACAAAGTTCCATACTCAGCTATGCTGGGTGCAATTAACTAACAGTCTGAGTTCACAGAAATTATGCAGGGATTTGATGTCACGCTGGTGCAGAACTTTTTGATCGCCCTATTAATAGGCGCTTTAGTGGGCATAGAAAGAGAAAAACATAAAAACAATGAGCATTCAGGTTCTTTTGCCGGAGTCCGCACTTATATTCTGTTTGCGCAATTAGGTGCTGTCAGTGCCTGGCTGTCGGTGTTTTTGCAGACGCCCTGGCTCTTTATTGCTGCCCTGGCCGCTGTTTCAGTCATAGTATTGAGTTCTTATTATCTGGAAAATAAAACCAAGGCTGTAGCTTTGGGCTTAACCAGCGAACTGTCTGCTATTACAGTCTGTTTGTTAGGAGGGGCTGTTATTTTTGGCTTTGCTGAGATTGCCGTCTCTTTGGCTATTTTAACTTCAGCTATTCTGGCGTTTCGGGAGCCTTTGCATGTATTGGTTGGTAAAATTGGCGCAGATGACTTGTATGCCGCTTTAAAGCTGCTCATTGCCAGTTTTATCGTGTTGCCGTTGTTACCCAATGAAACTGTGGATCCGTGGCAGGCATTGAATCCTTATAAGCTTTGGCTGCTGGTGATTTTAATTTCAGGATTATCTTTGGTGGGTTATGTTGCGGTGCGTTTTTTGGGCTCGGTCCGGGGGACTGTGATCACTGCGCTGACGGGTGGATTGGTGTCCTCTACCGCCATGACGTTGAGCTTCGCCCGCAGTAGTAAAACCGAAACAGATCCTGGCGCAGCCAATAGGCTGGCGGCTGGTATTTTAGTGTCCTGGCTGGTGATGTTTGCCAGAGTTTTACTGATTATAACCGCAGTTTCTGTACCACTTATGCAACAACTGCTTTGGCCTCTGCTGTCACTTGCGTTGGTCACAGCTGTATTGGCTGCGGCATTTTTTCTCGCTGGACACAGGTTACAAACTACATCAGCGGCTGTGGTTGCTGTCACTAATCCCTTTAGTTTATGGTCCGCTATTCAGTTTGCCTTGTTATTTGCACTAGTACTGTTGTTGGTCAAACTGGCTGAACACTATGCACCGGGTCAGGGCTTATATTGGTTAGCAGCTCTGGCCGGTTTGACAGATGTAGATGCTATCAGTTTATCTATGGCGGATTACGCCAGCCGCAGCCAGTCTTTTGAGCTGGCTGCTATCGCTATAGGTATAGCTATCTTGAGTAATTCGCTGGTGAAAACCTCTATGGTTTGGCTACTTGGTACTAAAACTTTGGCGTGGCGTATCAGCCTTGCCACTCTGATTTTGGGCATGGTTGGGTTATTGGTATTTAGTATGAGCTAAAAAATAGTTTCAAATGCCATGTTAAAGCTCAGCTTGCCTTAAGTTTAACTGGACAGAATTGAAAAGAAATCTTTAAAAAACAGAGGTGATTATGTCGGGTTCACAACGAAGTTACAGCAATTGGATGGTGCGTTTGCATTGGTTAACAGCGCTGTTGATTGTTGCCATTTACGTCAGTATTGAATTTAGAAGTATTTTTGAGCGTGGCACACCAGAACGCGATCTGATGAAAGAAGTGCATTTTGTACTAGGCCTGAGTTTATGGTTTATCACATTGTTACGTTTAATTGTCAGGCGTTTTAGTTTTATACCTCCGATAGAGCCTGCACCTTCGGCCTTAGCGCTGAAAATCTCTGCGTTGATGCATCTGGCTCTTTATGGCTTCTTAGTGCTAATGCCATTGCTCGGCTGGCTGGTGCTCAGTGCCGGCGATAAAGTTATTCCGTTTTGGGGTTTTCAACTGCCGGCTTTGATAGGGCCAGATCCGGATCTGGCCAGTTCTTTAAAAGAAATTCATGAGTTAGTGGGGAAGGCGGGCTATGCCCTGATCGCTTTGCATACGCTGGGGGCTCTGGCTCATCATTACAAGCACAAAGACAACACCTTAAAACGTATGTTGCCTGGTTTATTTAATCAGAACAGCTAAAACAGGTTGACGTGTTTCTGCGAATTGTTTTAACTCTGGCCCTCTTAAGCGAGGGCCTATGAGCATTAAAGCAAATCAAGCTTCTGAAATTACTTTGCCTCCCAAAGATCTGGGCTGGGGAACAGTACTGAATTTTCTGATTGAAAAATTCAACCGTATTGAAGCTGATGTTTGGCGACAAAGAGTGCAAGACGGCAAAGTGCACTGGTTTGGCGGCGAGGCAGTAAGCGCCAGCACAGCTTTTTTACCCAGCAGACGGCTATGTTACTACCGTGAAGTGGCGGTTGAACCCGTGATCCCTTTTGCACATCAGATTGTTTATCAGGACGACCACATAGTGGTTGCCTGTAAACCGCATTTTTTGCCAGTGACACCTGGCGGTGAATTCGTTAACGAATGTTTGCTGGAAAGGGTAAAACGTCAGACTGGGCTGAATGATCTGGTTGCAGTCCATAGGCTGGATAAAGAGACTGCAGGATTAGTGTTGTTTTCAGCCCAGAGTCAAAGTCGGCCTTTGTATTATCAGTTGTTTGCACAAGGGATGATCCGCAAAAGTTATCTGGCTGTGGCTCAGTTGCCTGCGCAGATGCAAACACTGCAGTTGCCAGCGCAGTGGCAGGTAAAAAACCGGCTGGAAAAATCTACTCCGGCGTTTTTAATGCAGCAGGTGCCAGGAGAGGTCAATGCGCACTCCAGTCTGACGCTAGTGGACAAAAAAGCTAAATTTGGTTTATTTGAATTAAGCCCTCATACCGGCAAAACCCATCAGTTACGTTTGCATATGATGTCTTTGGGTTGTCCTATTTTGTTTGACAGCTACTACCCCGAGTTATTACCGAAGAAAACTGGCAAGGCCGACTATAGCCAGCCGTTGCAGTTGCTGGCCAAAGGCTTAAGTTTTGTTGACCCTGTTACAGGACAGCAGCAGCAATTTGAATCAAGCCGCCAGCTGCAAAGCTGGACATTGTGTTAATACGTTCGAAGGAACTCTCATGTCGAAGAAAGTCTATTGTATAGCCCAGTTTTTACCTAAGCCTGGCAAAGAAGCCGCACTTTTTAAGGTGCTGCAGGGTTTGGAAGCCAATACCTTAAGAGAAGATGGCTGTTTGCAGTACAGAGTGACGCGCCAGATTGCCAGCCCTTTTGCTGAAGGTAAAAGTTTTCCTATCGTTTTTAATGAAATTTGGGCTGATATGCCAAGTTTTGAAGCTCATTGTCAGCGCAATGAAATTAAAGAGTTTTTTCAGACTTATTGTCTGGCGGAAACCGGACTGGCACAAGATTGGAATGTTTGTGTTTACAGCGACGAGCCAGAGAATTTTGACGCGCCGCTGTTAAGCCGGGGGGATGTCGTTAGTTGAGCCGGGCTCAGCTTAACTAGTTAAATTGACGTATTTTAACTTCCTGCTGTGCATTGACGTATTTTTTGCATCTGTGCACCTGCAGGTTTGAACCTAGTTTCTCTCTTTCCAAAGCACAAAACATAAACTGAGCTTTGGCGCCATATTTAGCTTTGCTTAAGGCAATTTGTTCGTTTAAGTAGGCCATTTGCTCTGGTGTTAATTTACTGGTAATCGAAGTAAAGCGGTCCTTCCACTCCACTTGTTCCTGCTCTGATGCCAAGGCTAACCAGACCAGGCCTTGCGTGACATCTTGTGTTGTACCTTTGCCTGACAGTAAATAGGTGCTCACCACATACTGAGCTATTTTTTCTCCGTATTGAGCGTAAAGCATCATGGTTTTAAAAGCTTCTTCATAGCGGTTTTGTTTCACCTGAACCAAACCCAGATCCAGGCCTGACTGGTAATTTGTTGTGCTCATGTAAATGATTTTTCCCTCGTCCTGAGCGTTTTCTGAAGCAAAGCTCTGCAGGCTAAACAAGCAAGCAACAATAGATAGGGTGCAGAATAGCTTTTTCATTAAAGGGTCCTTGTCTGTTATGAAAAAAGGGATTATAAGATTTTTATTGTTTCAAATGATATTTTTATTGTTACTCAATGTAAATTTTTAGATCTTAACTGCGGCTTGCTGTCAGCAAGGCTTCCGGCTGTAATTGGCAGCTCTGCGTTTTGGCTTACGTGCCTGAATCAGGGGGGATGCAATTTGGCTTGTGTTTTGATCAGTTAACCGCAGATGCCGTCGATTTGATGTGAAAAGCCTGACGTAGTCCATATCATAGCGGCCTGTTGAATTGATAGGTGCTGAAGATGACTAAGGCTGTATTTAGAAAATTACCCGCCAGGTCCATGGCGTATGTAATGCCGTTGATTTTGTCCATTATTATGAGCTGCATAGTGTCTTTGATCAGTACTGTTAAAAGCTCAGGTTTGAGTGGCTTTGAGCTGACAGTCTGGTTGGGGGCCTGGGGTTTATCCTGGGTGGTTGCTTATCCGGTTTTACTGTTGATCTTGCCTGTAGTTCGCAAACTGGCTGCGCTGGTGGTTGAAGTGCCTTAACCAAGTACTGTTAAAAAAAACGCCGGTGTAAGACCGGCGTTTTTTAGAGTTAGGATCAGGGTTAAGAGCCTATCACACCGCCATCATCTTTAGTGACAATCACAGTGGCAGAACGAGGTCTGCTGGTGCCATCGTTGGCTGGCCAGTGACTGGTGTACTGGGTTGGGGTAGAGCGGTCGCCAGGATGCTGGATATTAACAAACATAGTTTTTAAATCTGGTGTAAAAGCTAAACCTGTTACTTCAGCATCTATAGGACCAACAAGGAAGCGTTTTACTGATCGGGTCACTGGATCTGCAACCAGCATCTGGTTGTTACCATATGGACCTTCGCCTTGTTGAGAGCCACTCATATCGGTTTGGATCCACAGCAGACCGTTTGCACTGAAACACAAACCATCCGGGCTTGCCATATGGTTATCTGCAGTCAATGTCAGGTTAGTACCCGGCGTTGCAGTACCTACGTCACCAGCTAACAGGAAGATATCCCAGTTAAAGCTTAAGCCTTGAGTTGCCGCGTTTTCTTTCCAGCGAATAATATGACCAGTCGTGTTGTTCGCACGAGGGTTCGCCGGGTCAATTTGCTCAGGCTTACGGCCAGTGTTGTTGGTCAGGGTGAAATAGACTTCGCCTGTAGTAGGGTGCACAGCACCCCATTCAGGTCTGTCCATCTTAGTGGCACCTGCAATATCAGCGGCCAGACGGGTATTAATTAACAGATCAGCCTGACTTTCGAAGCTCACGCCAGCAGCTGCTGCTTTAGCCATCAGCGCCTGATTATTTACATCTAATGCTAACCATTCACCAGAACCATCTGCATTAAATTTAGCCACATACAAAGTACCTTCATTTAATAAATGACCACCAGCTGTCGCTTTGAAATATGCGGCTTTGGAGACGTATTTGTAGATGTATTCAAAGGTAGAATCGTCACCTGAGTACAGAGTAATAGGTTGGCCTTCGACTACAGGCCCAAAGATTACGCCTTCGTGGCCAAAACGGCCTAAAGCTGTACGTTTTTGTGGTACGCTGTCCGGATTAAATGGGTCTATTTCAACTATCCAGCCGAAAGTATTAGGTTCGTTGCGGTAATCATTGTAAGAGTCTGCGGCTATAGTAGACGCGTTAAAGCGTTGGTACTGATCGGCACCTGAATCTGCAGTTTCCCAATAATAACGACCATTTTTGCTGCCAACGCCATAACGTTTATGTTCACGCGGCTGAGTCACATCGGCATTCATAAAGTAACCTGCCCAGTTTTCTTCGCAGGTTAAATAAGTGCCCCACGGCGTAAAACCGTTACCACAGTTGTTCAGAGTACCGCGGGTACGGGTACCATCCTGGCTGTACTTAGTCACGACTTTGGCATTACCACGCACAGGACCTGTGATATCCATAGGTGTTGCACCTGTGATCCGGCGATTCAGCGGGCTGCCTTGTACCAGTTGGAACTGGCCCTGCGCATCTTTTTTGACATGAGCTACAGTGACGCCATGCGCCGCAATTTCTTTACGCACTTCATCTGCAGGACGGGGTAAACCTGTAGGACCCATAGGGTGCAAAACGTTGGCATCCAAATATTCATGGTTAAACACCAACAAACCTTCGTTACTGTTTTGGT
>NZ_JAIWOI010000013.1 GCF_020217005.1 Rheinheimera sp.
TGGTGCTGCGGGCATCTAATGGAAAGAAGTGCATACCATCATGGTGCGCGCCCACTTGCTGTTCCATATCAGAACCGCTATTGCTGCCATCAGCCAAATAAGCCGGATAGCTGCCTGACAGAGGAGTTCCCATAGGTAAAAAAGCTCGTGCCGTATAACCTGCTGGCACTGTAATAGTGTCCAGACGGTTGGCAGCGATTGCAGTAAAGCCCATTAATACTGGGGCTGGATCTGGTTTTACTCCTACTGGCCCTGTCACAGGTGCTGCAGTGTCGCTATCGCAACCCACTAAGGTAGTGCCCATAATAGTTGCTATAGCGGCACCCAAAGAACCTTTCAGGAAACTGCGGCGTGACGCCAGTATGGATTGAAAATCCTGGTTATCAGAAAAGTTGGTTTGTGGATCAATACCTGAGTTGTCGATCTCGAAATTTTTGTTCTGCATTTTGACTCCGATGTCGGTTTAATTAAAAAATCTGCCCGCGACATTAGAGCTGTTGCCTGTTTCAGTATGGTTACTTTTTATTGATAAAATAAAGACAGCTATTCGACATTTTTATGACAACCCCGCTGAGGAGGAGCGAACAGCAAGGGCAAAGTTGTGCCGATTTTTTTGTAGATATATTCCGGAGACTTTATTCCAGTTGCTTGAGGTAGGCTGGGACTATTTTAGCGGCCTGGCCATAATAGCCCTCGGCAAAATCCCCTCGGGTTGCTTCCATATTCAGCTCCACTGTATGAGCGCCGGACTCTGCTGCTATTTGCACAAAACCAGCGGCAGGGTAGACCTGACCTGATGTACCTATGGAGATAAATAAATCAGCCTGCATCAGCGCATCCACGCAGTCATCCATCTGATAAGGCATTTCGCCAAACCAGACGATATCAGGCCGCAATGCTTGTGCTGTTTTGCAGCAATGGCACAGATCTGCTGTTGTTAAGTCTTTTAACCAACTTTGGCTTTTTCCCGTGACTGGGCATTTTACTTTTTGTAACTGGCCATGCATCGCAATCACAGACTCTGAGCCTGCTCTTTGGTGCAGGTTATCTACATTTTGTGTGATCAATAAAAAGCGGCCACCTTTAGCTTTATGCTGATGCTCAAAGCGAGCCAGGGCCAGATGAGCGTTGTTAGGTTTTAATTTCGGGTCCAGCAGTTGAGCACGGCGCTGATTATAAAACTGGTGCACTAACAAAGGATCACGTTGATACCCTTCAGGGGTGGCCACATCTTCTATCTGATGATTTTCCCAAAGGCCATTATGATCTCTGAAGGTTTTGATACCGGATTCAGCGGATACGCCAGCCCCTGTCAGCACTACAATATTGTTAAATCGCATAAATCAGAGCCTTTATTGCTTTTGCTACCAAAGCCTTGTGTTGAGATACCAGATCATCTTATGTCTCAGATCCTATGGTCAATAGCCAGTCATAGGCAGGAAAATCTGTACGGATTTTAAAGCCCCTCTGTCCTTAGATACTGCTACTAGTTTTTGATATAACAGGCGACGATGCCTATCAGCATAGTCCTTGAAACTGAATACTGAGGAGTATAAAGCAATAGCTTTCACCTAACTTGTTTCAATTTTATCATATTGATTGTCTGTTTATTTTTACTCTGCTATTTTCTTGCCTATCAGCACTGATGCTGTCCTATAGTTAAATCGTTAAAGGCCATTTGGCTTGATGTTTTAAAACATCTGGTGTTGTAAATTCAAGAGCAAGCAGGAGTTGTATGCCAAGCCCGTCGTTAGCCTCGTTAAGTGATTATATTGATCAGTTACTTGAAGCTATTTGTGTGGTAGACGCCAATGGATGTTTTTTGTACCTGAGTTCAGGCTGCGAACGTATCTTCGGTTATACCAGTGAAGAAATGATAGGCCGGCCTATGATCGAACTGGTGCACCCTGATGATAAAGATCGTACCTTGGTGGCAGCCAGCGAAATTATGGCTGGGGATCACAAAATAGACTTTGAGAACCGTTACGTCCGTAAAGATGGACAAATAGCCCATATTCAGTGGTCGGCGCGTTGGTCGGAAGATCAAAAGGTTCGGGTTGCAGTAGCCCGTGATATTACTAAACATAAACAGTTGTTACAGCAGCTCCAACACATAGCCTTTTATGATCCCTTAACTCAACTGCCAAACCGGGCTTTGTTTGAGGACAGGCTACAACAATCTTTGGCCAGAGCCAGACGTGAACAAAGCATGTTGGCTTTGTGCTTTGTCGATCTGGATAAATTTAAACAGGTGAACGACTGTCACGGTCATGCTGCCGGTGATCTGTATTTGCAGACTGTGGCTGAGCGTTTGCTTTATTCAATGCGTGAGACAGACACTGTTGCCCGTTTAGGGGGAGATGAGTTTGTGATTATTATGGATGCTGTGTCTGAGCAGTCTGCGGTGTTAAATAGTCTGCAACATCTTTTAGTTAAACTGCAACAACCCTTTTTACTGCAACAGCACCAACTGCAATTGTCTGCCAGTGTTGGTGTAGCTTTGTTCCCAGATCATGGTCTGGATCAGGCAAGCTTATTGGCGGCAGCCGACCGGGCTATGTACAGAGCAAAATATGCAGGTGGAAATCAGTTGTGTTTTGCAACAGATCTGAGTCATTTAAGCGAAAAAAATTACGGTTAGTTTGTTGGGGCTTACTGTTAAACTGCTGTTTTTATTCCAATTGAGTCTGTTTTTTTATGTCCTTACCTCGTCGTCTTCATCGTTTGTCTGGTTGGTGTCTGATCCTGCCGTTTTTTGTCTGGGCCAGCACTGGACTAGTGTTTTTTTTTAAACCCGGCTATCAGGCCGCTTATTCATTTTTGACGGTAAAAACGTACCCTGTCAGCCAAAGTATTCAGCTGTTGCCCAGACCGCAATGGCAGGAGATTAAACTGCTCCAAACTGTGTTGGGTTTACATCTGTTGGTAAAACACACTACAGGCTGGCAGCAACTACAGCCAACAGATTTGACGCTGCGTCCCGCGCCTGAAGACGCTCAAGTGCAGTTGTTAATCCTGGACGCAATTAAAAGCGACCCGGAACGTTATGGCCAGCATGTGCAGAAAACAGAACAAGGTTTTGTTACGGACACAGGGGTAACTATCCAATTGGACTGGGACAGTTTAACTTTGTCGCAGCAAGGGAGAGACACTCATTTGATTAACAATTTATACAAAGCGCACTACCTGCAGTGGACTGGCCAAAAAACGCTGGATCAGATTCTGGGAGTGCTTGGGCTAGTGTTATTGATGTTCAGCACTGCACTGGGTTTTCGACTGCTACTCAGTCGTCGCTAAACCGCTAACGCTGGCTTTTCTGACAGGAGATTAGAAAAAAGTTCCTTCTTAATGAAAATTATTTGCAAACAAGAATGATTCTCGATAGCATGCGCAGCAGGATCAGCGCCGATGCCGAAAAACTTATTGTTAACACTCTATTTTCATAGAAGGATTTTATTCGATGGCTTTTATCACCGCTAAAAAACATCAGCAGGTGGCCCGTTTTAATACCACTTTGTTAGCATCGGCTTTTGCATTGGCCTTGCCTGCAACTGTAGCCGCCGAACAACAGGCAGATGCTGCGGCAAAAAATGACACTCAACTGGATGCTGTAGTTGTGACCGCTGATGCACTGGAAGCAAAATATAAAGCTGAAAAAGCCAGTTCAACCAAGCTGACTCAGCCTTTAGTCAATACGCCACAGACCCTGGTAGTGGTGAAAAAAGAGTTGTTCCAGCAACAGGCCGCTACCACTTTATCCGATACCTTACGCAATACTCCGGGCATCACCATGCTGATGGGCGAAAATGGCAATACAGCCACAGGCGATTCCATTTTTATGCGTGGTTTTGATACCCAGGGCAGCATCTTTGTTGATGGTATCCGTGATTTAGGCACCATCAGCCGCGATACCTTTAACACTGAACAGGTTGAAATCGCTAAAGGCCCGGCTGGTGCAGATAATGGCCGTGGTTCCTCTTCTGGTTATATCAACTTATCCAGTAAACAAGCCTCACAGGAAGAATTCACCAGTGGCAATTTAACTTTAGGCTCAGGCTCGCACAAAAGAGCGACAGTTGATTTAAACCGTCAGCTTTCTGATCACTCAGCTATCCGGGTGAACCTGTTAAAGCAAGATTCAGGAGTAGTGGACCGTGATGAGGTGGAAGATGATAAAACAGGTATTGCCAGCTCTTTAGCTTTAGGTCTTGGGACTGCTACCAGAACCTACTTAAATTTCTTTCACGTTGAGCAAAAAAACCTGCCGGATGGTGGTATTCCAACAGTTGGCTTAGAGGGCTACTACAATGCCGCCTTTGATGCCGACCCAAGCAGCACTTTCCCAAATGGTGGCCCGAATGCCGGAAAAACGTTGGCTCCAGTGGATACCGGCAATTTCTATGGCTCCAAAAATGACTTTGACGATGTAAAAGCCACTATGGTGACGGCCAAAATTGAGCATGACCTCAATGATAAAACCACTATCCGCAACACCTCACGTTTTGGTCAATCCAGTCAGGATTATTTACTGACAGGTGTCAATGCCATTACCACCACAACAGGTACTGGTGCCGCAGCAGTAGCAATCGCTGACCCGGCCAACTGGACTATTTCCCGCAGCCGTCAGGGCAAAGATCAACAAAACCAGATCTTAACCAACCAAACCCAGTTAAATACTTCTGTTGAAGTGGCAGGCCTGACCCACGACATCAGCTCAGGTATTGAGTTTATATACGAAAGTCAGCGCAACAAAACCCTGGCCTTACCTACCGGTACGACCCAGGTTGCAGCAAATTTATATAACCCGAGCACAGAAGATATTTTTGTAAACCCTTTACACACAGGTGCCAGTACAGATGGCAGCACTTTAACTTCGGGTGTCTACTTACTTGACACTATTCATTTAAATGAGCAATGGCAGCTCAATGCCAGTGGCCGTTTTGAACACTACAAAACTGAAACTGACATTGTGACTATTCAGGGCGCTGCAACACCGCAAAATATTCCTGTGGGAACTAAGCTCGGGTCCGCAGTAGAAGCTTCTGACAATCTGGTTAGTTATAAACTGGGTGCTTTATATAAACCAGCCGCTAATGGCAGTGTGTATTTATCTTATGCCACCAGCCAGTTACCACCGGGAGGTGCTAACTTCACCTTAAGTGAAACTGCAAACAATATTAATAACCCAAACCTTGACCCGCAAAAAGGCACTAACCTGGAGTTAGGCACCAAGTGGGATTTGCTTAATGACAAACTAGCGCTGACCGCTGCTGTGTTTAAAAGTACCAACAAAAATGAGATAGCCACAGACCCGGACGGCACTGCAGTGCAGGTAGGGGAGCGTGAAGTGCGTGGTGTCGAGTTAGGTCTGGTTGGTGCTATTACTTCAGCCTGGCAAGTCAGCGCTGGTGCGGCATACATGGACTCAGAAATCACCAGAGGAAATCGTTCAGGCACCAACCTGACGGATGGTGGTGTGATCCAATGGACTCCTGAAGTCACCTTTACCTTGTGGAATAGCTATGAGTTGCCAATGGGGCTGACGTTGGGGGGCGGCGTGCGTTATGTCGATACCGTATCCCGTTCCAGTAATACGGCGTTAAATATCGCCAAAACCTCAGTGGTAGAAGTGCCTGAATATTGGGTGGTGGATGCCATGGCTTCATACCCAGTGACTCCTTATGTTGATGTTCAGCTGAACGTCTATAACCTGCTGGATGAAGAGTATATGTCGGCTCTGAACAACGGTGGATCACGGTATTACCTGGGTACACCCCGTTCGTTCCGTTTAGGTGTGAATGTTCAATTCTAAGGTTCTGACTGGTACAAGGCCTCAGCGATGAGGCCTTTGATACAGGATTTTTTATGCTAATTCATATTCCGGACGTTTTAACTAAGGCTCAGGTGGCAGAGTTCAGGCAATTACTGGACGCTGCGGATTGGACTGACGGTCGGGCGACCGTGGGGCCACAAGGGGCTTTGGTCAAACAAAATAAGCAGCTTGCCGTTGAATCGCCTTTGGCTAAACAACTGGGTACAGTGATTTTGCAGGCGCTGTATCAGCATCCGCTTTTTATGGCCGCCGCTATTCCGCTGCGTACTGTGCCGCCATTATTTAACAGTTATCAGGGCGGCGAACATTATGGATTGCATGTTGATGGCGCTGTGCGCGGTTTACCAGGTTCAGGTTTAAGCTTAAGAACAGACTTATCCTCGACCTTGTTTTTATCTGAACCTGATGATTATCAGGGCGGTGAGTTGCAGATCATGGACACTTTTGGTTTACATGAAATAAAACTACCAGCTGGCGATTTAATTTTATACCCATCCAGCAGTTTGCATCAGGTATTGCCCGTGACCAGTGGTGAGCGGGTGTGCAGCTTTTTCTGGACTCAAAGTATGGTGCGTAACGATCAGCAGCGTTCTATGCTGTTTGAACTGGATCAGACCATACAACAGCTGCGCTCACAGCATGGGGATACTAAAGAAGTGCTGGCGCTGACCGGGCATTACCATAACTTAGTACGTTTATGGGCTGAGCTGTGAAACGATCTGCTTCGTTGTTTTTGCTGGTACTGATGGTGCATTTGAGTTTGATTGCTGCTGTGGTCAGCCAGACCAGTGAACCTCAAGCCAAAGCGGTCGAAAAAGCCATTGAAGGAGTTATCATTCCGGCTCCTGTAGCACCTCAGCCAGAAAAACCTAAACCTAAGCCAGTACAGCCAGAGCCTCTAAAAAAGCCAAAGCCCACACCACAGCCACAGAAAAAAGCTGAAGCCAAAAAAGCAGTGACTAAGCCAAAGCCAGCAAAGGTAACACCTGCTCCGCTGGCGGAAGCGTCCGCTAAAGCTGTCAGCGCGCCAGAACCTGTTGCTGATGCGGCAAAAACCAAAACCGCAGCCAAAGCTGCAGAGCCTGAAGCAGCAGCAACGCCACCTGTAGCTTCAGCCAATAAAGCCTTAAACAAAGCGCCTCTGTATCCAACCTTATCGCGACGGTTGAAAGAGCAAGGCACTGTATATCTGCAGGTGTTGGTGCTGAAAAACGGCAAGGTAGGGCAGTTAAAACTAAAACAAAGTTCGGGATTTGCCCGATTGGATCAATCAGCCATAAACGCTGTACGGGGCTGGACTTATCAACCAGCGTTAAAGTTGGGGCAGCCTGTAGATTTTTGGTTTGTTCAGCCAGTGGTATTTAATTTAAATTCAATTCATTAGTGAGTAAATCATGCAAGAAAATCCTTATGGTATTGCTGCACTCTGGGCTCAGGGTGACTTGGTTATCAAAGCAGTTGCTGTGATGCTACTGCTGATGTCTGTTGCCAGTTGGTCTGTCATTGTGATCCGGGCAGTCAGTCTATGGCGCTTAAAACGCATCAGCAGAGCCAGTAATGATTTCTGGCATGCGCATAGTTTTACTGAAGGTTTACGTATTTTAAGTTCGGCCGACTCAGCCACCGGGCCTATGAACCCTTTTCGTTATATGGCGGATGAAGGTCAGGCCGCTTTGGATCACCATCAAAGTCACCAGCAAGACTTGCACGGTAATTTACCTTTAACCGAATGGCTGACCTCCTGCTTGCGTGGTGCCATAGATGAAAGTGCTGAACAGATGCAAAAGGGCCTGGCTATTCTGGCATCCGTTGGATCTACCGCGCCTTTTGTCGGTTTATTTGGCACTGTCTGGGGTATTTATCATGCGCTGGTCGGCATTGGAGTGTCCGGTCAGGCCAGCATAGATAAAGTTGCAGGCCCTGTTGGCGAGGCGCTGATCATGACAGCTTTTGGTCTGGCCGTGGCTATTCCGGCTGTACTGGGCTACAACGCTTTGCAACGTGGCAACAAAGACGTGCTGAATAAAATGCACCGTTTTGCTCATCAGTTGCATGCCTATTTCCTGACGGGCGCAGCGCCAAAAAGCAGTAAAGTGATAGTGCCATTAAAGGAGGCAAAATAAATGGCTTTTGGTGGCGGTTTTGATCCAGACAATGAAGTGATGAGCGAAATCAATATGACACCGCTGGTTGATGTGATGCTGGTGCTACTGATTATTTTTATTATCACAGTGCCAGTGCTCACCCACAGCGTGAAAGTGGATTTACCTCGTGTCAGCAATGAAAAGCAGGAAATCAAACCTCAAACTATCACCTTAACAGTCAAGGCAGATGGTACTGTGTTTTGGGATGACGCACCTGTTGATGCAGCTACGCTTGAGCTGAAACTTGCCGAACAAGCACAAAAACAGCCACAGCCTGAAGTGCATATCCGCGGTGACAAAACTGCGCCTTATGAGCATGTGCTGAAAACTATGGCCGCGGTACAGCAGTCTGGGTTGTTAAAACTAGGGTTTATCAGCGAACCAGCGCACTGAAAGATCTGCGTCGCTGTTCGTTTTTTTGCATCAGCTTTATCAGTTAAATTAAATTGCACACAATTTAATTGTTAGGCATTATGTTTGCACTTTCAGTCGTTACTGGATCCCGAACCGCAGAGCGCAACAGAGGAACATCGTATGTCAAACCCAATTTTTGATTTAGCAGTGACCAACATTAAAGGCCAACAGGTTGAATTAAAAGACTATCAGGGCAAAGTGCTGCTGATAGTCAACACCGCCAGCAAATGCGGTTTTACACCTCAGTACAAAGGTTTAGAAGAACTGTACCAGAAGTATAAAGCTCAGGGCCTTGAGATTTTAGGTTTTCCCTGTAACCAGTTTGGTAAGCAGGAGCAGGGCAACGAAAGCGAAATCAACGAGTTTTGTGAACTGAATTATGGGGTGTCTTTCCCTATGTTCGCCAAGATTGACGTGAATGGCCCAGACGCTTCGCCTTTATTTAAAAACCTGAAACAACAAAAACCAGGTTTATTGGGCTCAGAATCCATTAAATGGAACTTCACTAAGTTTCTGATCGGCCGTGATGGTAAAGCGATTTTACGCGCAGCTCCACTGACTAAACCAGAAGATTTAGAGACCGAAATCCAGCAGGCTTTAGCGGCAAAATAAGTCTTTTTGATCAAATGGATATCGTAGGGGCGACCTTTATGGTCGCCCATCTTGTGTGAAAGTCCGTCTGGTTTTTACAGCAAGAACACATGTAAAAAATCGCCTGAAGACAGAGGTGTAATCAGGCGCAAAGTACACAAGGCTGGGATCGGTTGTATCAAGACCTGTCTCTTTGACAACCCGTTCATCGTACAGCGAGAACGAGACAAAGTGTGCGCCTATCCGGAATCTCTAGCCTTGATATAGAACAATAAAGCAATCGAATTGGCTGAGTGCTTTGTACCTTGTTCAATTGCAGCGCTGATAACTTCAGGGAATCAGCCTGTTTCCATGCACAGACTAATAATTGCTGTTTTCCCCCTTGCTTAACGCCTGAGTTTTTTGAACACTAGCGCGCTGTTTGGTATTTTATTTTTAGGTCATATGAAAACTCCGGCTGTTCACCATTCCGACCACCCTACCAAAGGGATTTTATGTATGCTGTTGGCTGTTGGCATGTTCTGCGCTATGGACGCCTGCATGAAACAGCTGACACAGCATTATGGCCCTATGCAAATTGCCAGTCTGCGGGCCATGTTCGCCTGGCCTTTGATTGTAGGTTGGTTAGTGAGTACCAACAGAGTGCAACACTTGCTGAATTCACGCTGGTCTTTGCACTTGTTGCGGGCCGTGCTTGGCATAGTGATGTTATCGGCTTTTGTTTACGCTATTCAAAGCTTATCGCTGGCTGACGCCTACGCTATTTTTTTTGCAGCCCCGCTGCTAATTACGGCGATGTCGGTCTGGTTGTTAGGGGAGCATGTGCAACTGCGGCAATGGATCGCCATTGGGGTTGGCATGTTGGCCGTGATTTTTATGCTAAAACCCGAAGGTGAGCAGTTACTGAGTTTAGGCGCTCTTGCGGCTTTGGTTTCGGCTCTTTGTTATGCAATCTCGGCTATTACTGTGCGTGTATTATCCCGTACCGACAATAGCGGCAATATGGTGTTTTGGCTGA
>NZ_JAIWOI010000014.1 GCF_020217005.1 Rheinheimera sp.
TGACCATGATAGGGCTGGGCGCTGGCGCTTTAGCCTATCCGGACTGGGTCGCTCTGTCATCTGATCACCTGTGGTTGTTTGCGCTGATGGGCTTAAGTGGTGCTATAGGCCAGGTCAGTATTACCGAAGCTTTTCGATTAGCACCGGCTTCAGTGATAGCGCCTTTTGAATACACAGCACTGGTCTGGGGGGTAGGTTTTGATATCGTACTCTGGCAGTTGTATCCGGATTTATCTTTGCTGATTGGTGCAGGGGTCATTATGGCCAGTGGCCTTTATCTTTGGGCACAAGAGCGGCGTTAATCTAACCTTTTTGGTGCAGCTTTGAACACCAGACGGGCAGGGCAAGCCCAGCCTCTGCATTTTGTGTCATGCTATTGTCATTCTGTGGTTTTAGGATGAAGTTTTTGCAAAAGGTATAAACAATATGCTGATACAACAAAGGTTTTCTCTGCTGTCTCTGAGCCTTCTTGCTCTGAATTTTTTGCCTTTCGCTGTGACTGCTGCTGATGCCTGTCTGCATCCTCCTCTGGTAATTGCGCATCGTGGAGCCAGTGGCCATTTACCTGAGCATACTCTGGAAGCTTACCAACTTGCGATGCGGATGGGCGCTGATTTTATCGAGCCGGATTTAGTGCCGACCAAAGATGGTCAGCTTATCAGTCGTCATGAAAATGACTTAACTCATACCACCAACGTGGCCCTATTACCGCAGTTTGCCGATCGCAAAACCACTAAGCGTATTGATGGCATTCCAATCACAGGCTGGTTTAGTGAAGACTTCACTTTGACTGAAATAAAGCAGTTGAAAGCCCGCGAACCCTTGCCTGCACTTCGCCCTCAAGGTGCTGAACATAACGATCAATACTCTATTGCTACTTTGGCTGAAATTGTCAGCCTGGTAAAACAGTTTGAAGCCGATACAGGCCGTAAAGTCGGGCTTTATATTGAAACCAAACACCCGACTTATTTTCGTTATGATGGCCAAACTCTGGATGGTAAAGCGATAGCGCTTGATACCAGCAAAAAGCTGGTCCAGGAATTAAAGCGATTAAATTTCACTGATCCGGCACGGGTTTTTATTCAGTCGTTTGAAGTACAAAACCTGCTGGAATTAAAGCGGCAGTGGATGCCAGGTATGAAGGTGGCATTTCCACTGATCCAGCTGATTGGTGACACAGAACAGGCCTATCTACCACCTAAAGATAGCTTCTCTGTGCCTTATGATGTGTTTTACCATCAGCAAAAGGGCGCTGATTTAAAAGCTATTTATCCGCAAGGGGCTGGTTTTTTGTTATCAGCAGCTAAGCCTTTGGATTACTCCGCTTTACTGAATGATAAAGGCTTGGGTTTTGTGCATAGCTACGCTGCTGGTATAGGGCCATGGCGTAGCAGCATTTATCAAAAGCACAGCCTGAACTTAAAACCTTTTGTAAAAGCAGCTCAGCTTCAAGGCTTAAAAGTACATCCCTACACCTTTAGGGCTGAGTCCAATTATTTAATGGCCAAAGATGCTAAAACCACCTTTAGTTTTGATGAAGAAATGCAGGCATTATTTCAGCAGGGTATAGATGGAGTATTTTCAGATTATCCTGATTTAGCCTTAAAAAACCGAACGTTATTTTTAAAAGGCTGCTCACACTAAAATAAGGGCTTAGCAAATCAAAACAAAATGCTAAGCCCCCTGGATCTATTCCGTTGGGCCAGACTTAGCTCTGAACAGAGCTTTGCGCCGACTATACCAGCTCAGGAGAAGCAAACTGAACCAGTTCCAGCCAGCCACACCACCAGAGCCATTGCTTGGCTGCTCAGTGTTTTCGGTCGCTGCACTGACTTGAATATCCAAACTAAGCTCTGCACTGGCGCCATCCGGATCCGTCGCTGCCACAATCACGTTGTAGTTACCAGCTGCAGCAAAAGAACCTGTCAGCAGTTCATTATTTGTACCTGATAGCGTCAAACCGTTAGGTAGGGTGACCGCGGTGTAGCGAAGTGAAGCGCCTTCCGGATCCTGGATCAGGCTATTCAAACTCTGGCTAATCGCCTTACCCGCCTGAGCTTTAATCACAGCCGTTGTATCACGCACTACAGGGGCTTTATTTATTATAAGCTGCATCTGATAGTCTGCTGTTGCACCGGCCTCATCCATCAGTTTTGTCGTCAAAGTAAGGCTTTGCGTCAGTTTACCTGTCAACTCACCTTGCTCACTCAGACTAATGCCAGCCGAGCTTGTGGGACTAAAAGTAAAAGCTTGTCCTTCAGGGTCAACAAATAAAGCAGCGATGGATAGCTTCAGTGATTGCGCTTCGTTCACTTTTATAGCGTCCAGCGGCTGTTTAGGCTGAGGCGCGCTGTTGTAGCTGTAATTAAGCTCTAGCTCTGTGGATGCTCCCATTTCATCTGTTGCAACAATCAGCAGCTCACTCTGATCCAGTGCTTTACCGTCGTAGCTTAAACTGTCGCCTTCTATCATAAAGCCTTGTTTTATGTTGGCTAGTTTAAACTCCAGAGCCTGATACTGTTCGTCATCCTGCAGATATCCTGCCAGAGGGATACTAGCGACCTGACCTTGATTCAGTTTCAATTCTGCTTGATTTTCTGTCAGATAAGGCGGCAGGTTATAGTTGAACAAAGTCAGATTCGCTGCCTGCTGTTTCGATACTTCGATAAGCTTATTGAAAACCCGATGAACAACTGCCACATCAGTGTTATCTGTTGTTTCATGCAGCAGGCTCAGTGTTCCACTCTGATTATCAATTTGATAGAGCCTTAATCCATTTGACGGACCATACTCTGCTGCAAGTTGTTTACTCAATACCTTGAAATGGGGGGCAATCAAATTGTGTTGTGCCTGTAAGGCCAGAGCCGCAGTCTGCACTTTGTAACTGACCAGCTCGCTATCTTGCTGGACAAAGAGGAGCTTTTCATTTCCATGCAGCCTGACAGTTTTCCCTGAGTTTATGTCGGACAGAACAGCACTTTTGTTCAGAGTTGTGCCTGTTACACTGTATTTGACGAGGATGTTTTCAGCAGAGCTATAGTGAAACAGCTGACCATCCACTTCGGCATTAAAATCAGGATTAGCCCAATCAGAATCTAGTTCTTGCTCTATCGTTCTTTGCGCAACTGTAACTATTTTATCCTGCTCAATTTTGAGTACATGCAGTTTGGTTTTCCCCGGGACCAGAATATAACTACCAAAAAACTGTAATTGCGCATCAGGATTAAAATCTGCGCCAAGCCATTCTGCATCATCAAGCTTGAGCAGAAATTTAGATTCCGGTTTTAGGATGTCGGTTTGTACATTTGCCAGCGTCAAGGCATTTTGACGCCATACAACGAACTGCCCTTGCTGAGTTTTTCTGATGTGTAAGCTGTATTGCCCGTCAAATTCGGCGGCAGAAAAAAAATCTCCTGTATGCCAAACACCCTGAGGAACTATTTTATCTTCGGCTATTTTGTATAAGTAGAAGTTTTTACCGTCGGAGTTGAGTGCCAAATTGTCAGTTAGAGCAGTAAAAGACCAGTTTTGCTCGCCGTTCCAACTTATTCCCTGAGTGTTATGCTTCAATTCAAGGTCTAAACCGGAGTCAGAAAAGTGGTCAAAATTCAGAGCTGCCTCTGATAAACGGAACACGCCCGCTTCAGCCAGAATGGCTTCAGTGCCAGCGACGTACTCAGCGTCAGCTTCAGGTTGCGCATCAAAATTAACCAAGTCAAATCTTAAAAACTGGTTATCTTGCCTGGCCAACAATTGACCATTGCGGCTGTCCAGATAGCGTAAATGCGGCCAGCCAGCTAAGGAAGCGCAATAATCAAAAGAGTTTTGTGGCGCACTTTGTGGGTCGTTTTCCTGAGGTATTTTATAACAACTCAATTGCTCACCTAATGTAAACAATAGTTTGCTTTGGCTTTCGTACCTCAGAGGAATATCAAAACTTTTAACATAAACAGGCGTCAATTTTTCATAGGTAGAAGTAGCTGTAGCTTTGAGAACGGCGACTGTGGGTTTATCGCCCTCTACCGAAGGTAAAAATAATAAACTATCAGCCGAACTGAAGTCATAAGTTTCTGATAGTAAACGATAAGGGAGGGAGAACCTATTCTGAAGATTAAAGTTAAGATCTGGACTGACATTGTAGAGTTGATAGCTGGTGTCAGCGTAAATTTTACCCATTATGGTTTTGCCGTCGGACGAAAACTGTAGATCTTGCAATAACACTGAACTTGCTGTTGGCTGAAGCTCCCCTGATGGCAGGATGTGAAACAGCCTTGGGGTTAAGCCTGGGCTAACAGGGAGTAATGCAGTGCCGTCAGCAGCGAGGTGCATCTTACTGAAAACAGCAAATTTATCGTTCAACAACTCTTTAGCTGAGTAACTGGCGAGATAAGTAATCTCTGAGTCTTTTTTCGAATAAATGCTCAGTGCCTGCTCTGTCCATATGACCAGGGTGTTGTTTAGCTCTAATAGTTTAGCCTCAGAGCCTAATACCGAACTTTGTTGAGTAGCTAGTTGAGTCAGACTGAACTGGTCAGCGCTCACATTTGTTTGGGTTGTCGCCAGAACAGGGGAAGCCAGGGCAAGCATAGGAAGCGCTAATCCCATCATCTTCCATGATAATTGTTGCATTTTAAAGTCCATTCGCATTTCCTTTTTAACTAAAATCGCTCCATTGTGACGGTTTTTATTTGTAATGAAAACAGGTGATTATCTATGTGGTAAAAAAATAGTGCTTCAAAGTGCAAAAAGTCGCGAGGTTGAATCCCGAAGAAAAGGTCAGGCTTTTTATACAGTCTCAGGATGCAAAGATCATTCGGATCCAACGAAAACCCACCAGAGTTCGCATTGTTTTGATCGCTTTGTTGTGACGTAGCTGAAACAGGCAACCAAGGCTAAAACTGAGGATCAGGCCCGGAGCTGAGGTGATAAAAGCCAGGCTGTGTTCTTTTAGTTGTTGTTGTCTGAGCAGTAAAATTTCTTGTTGCAGCTTACTCTGCTCGATGAACAAATTAAGTCTTTTTTGCTGTTGTTTGACGAGATAGTGGATCAGCATTTTTATTCCCTGCTTTCGCTGAAGAGACCAGCGTCTTTAGTTGCTTTAGGGTGTTGGCAAAGCCCACTTGGGATAACAGATAACCCAGGCTGCGCCAGCAACAGATTAATAAGCCACACTGCAACAACACCAAAGCCAGGGCTGTCACTAGTAATGAACTGGACAATTGAAACAACAAGTAACCTACCAGCGTCAAAATGCTGCCCCATAACAAAATCAAACCTGCTCCAAAGCAAACAACCAAAGCAGCAGCCAGCGTCAGGCTGCGTTCTGTCAAGTGCCATTCTGCTCTGGCTAGTTGTCCTGTTAGCTTAAGTTGTGCCTCGTAAGCCTGTTGCACTGATTGTCCTAAAGCAGCAAGTTGTGCTAGTTGATCTAAAGCTTGCTGCTGGTCCGGTGCCTGGTCAGCCTGACTGAAAATCGGCTGGTCTGGGTGCTGTTCCGGAGTTCCGGGGCTGTCGCCAGAGTGCATAAATTCACCTTACCGTTTTAATCTTAACGACGACGCAATAAAGCTGTCAGTAACACACCAGCGGCAAAAGCTATACCAGCAGTGGCCAGTGGATTTTGCGCTGCTAACTCGCGGGTTTTACTGTAAGAGAGCTGTAATTGTTGTTTAATCTCTTCTTGCTTGTGCGCCAGCGTTTCCTGAGAACTTGCCGCTGTTTTACGTAAGCTATCTTCTGCCGCCGCTGCTTTGCCCGCCACTGCGTCCACTGCATGATGGGCAGCTTCAACAGCTTTTTCTGTCACAGGTGAATTTAACGCGCTGTTGCTTTTTGTTTTGACTTGCTCGGTTGTACTTTGTGAAGTAGCCATAAGAAAACTCCTTGGTGAACATTAATAAATGCAGCCTGATACTGCACTTTGCTTTATTACATGAGCAATGGCTGTGCCAGATAAGTTACTTTAGTTAAAACAGAGGTTTAGCTTTTTCTTTTTTTGATATGAATGGCTGGAAACTGTAGAACTTACCCGTAGTTGGTAATTTTTACATGGCAGTGGAGCAGAGCGGGAAAAGCCGGAGCTGGTGTAAGCTCCGGCTTTTGTTACACTGAATAAACTTAGAAATCCAGTTTTAATGTCACAGTAGCTGTACGTTCAGCACCTAAGTAGTAAGCACCTTCCTGGCCACCTGCTAAGTAGTCTTCATCGTTCAGGTTATTCAGCACTAACGACACATCGATGCCTTTAAACATATCTTTAGATGATAAGTCTTTGCTGTAGCCTACATAAAAATCCATCACAGTCGAAGCTGGGATTTCATCTTTGTTGCCGCCTAATGCTGCGCCGAAGTAGGTGTCTGTGCGCTTGGCTGTTAAACCTGCACGGTACGCGTCGCCCTGATAACGCAGTGACAGGCTCAACATGGTCTCAGGTGAACCTGCTACTTTATTGCCTGCAAAAATAGCAGCAGGGTTAATAGCTGGTTTGCCATCCGGGCCCAATACCACATTGCCTTTGTCATCCAACACCTGAGCGTTGATAGTTTGGCTGTACTCTGCATCGTTACTGGTGAATGCACTGTAGACGCTCCAGCCCTGTGTAAATTCCCAGTTTAAGCTGGCTTCTAAACCGCTTGATTCAATACCACCGACGTTGACATAAGTTCCGTCTAACTCGTTCAGGTAGTCCGGACCATTGCCATTGGCACCAGGCTGCAAGAAGGTGATACGGTTATCAAACTGCACATCGTAATAAGTGAAAGACAGGCTCAGGTCTTCGCCGAAATAGCGTAAACCTAAGTCGATGTTTTCCGCGGTTTCGGCTTCCAGATTACCAAAATCCTGATCGGTTTCTAAAATTGCATCGCTAATGGCTTTGAAGTTTTCAGCGTAACCACCAAACACTTCGTAGTTTTCGCTTAAGCGATAGACAAAACCCAGGCTTGGTAATAAGTCTGAATCGCTATCCAGTTGGCCTTCGTTGCCTGCAACTATATTGTCTTTGCGGCTGACATCAACATAAAACTGTTTCACGCCTAAAGTGACAGTCAGGTCATTCCAGCTGATTTGATCCTGCAGGTAAATTTTCTGAGTGTCTGTTTCGTAGCTACGATCGTAATGCACCCAATACGGCTGATTGTCAAAATAGTGGTACTGTTTTGGATCGATCACATTGTGCCAATCGCGGCTTTCGTCGCGGTCCTGCTGCTCCAGCCAGGCCCCTAAGCGCAGTTCATGATTGTCCATAGTCCATTTTAATTCTGACGTCATACCATAACGGTCTTTTTCATAGTGGGTATGTCGATAAGAAGAAACACGGGTTGCACCAGTTAAATCGGCATTTGGATCCAGAATAGGCTGGCCAGCTGCATTGACGTACTGGTACGGCGTTAACTTGCCATTGCCAGTGCCGCGACTCACACGGTTTCCTGCTGCATCTTCGACATAGACCTGGTACGGAGGCATCCAATCACCACGACCGGACTGCATATGCACATAAGGTGTAACGGTCAGGTTCAGGCTATCTGATAAGTCAGTATCAATTTTGACATAGGTGAAACTGTTCTCACGCAAAGTCGACCAGACTTCTGCAAAGTTTTGATCGATATCCGGGTTGCCTGTCCAGACGTTGGTCAGACGGTCCCATTCCGGATTATCATAAAACTGCGCTAACGATACAGTGTTGTAGTTATCTTCTTCGGTGTCGTCATAGGAGAAACGTGCAGTGATAGTGGTATTTTCCAGCTCAGTCACAGTTTTGACTTCACCGTGCAGGCGGTCGGTAAACCCATTACTGCCAGAACCTATCCATCTGTTGTTAAAACTGTCAGATAAGCTGACGTAAGCTGTGGTGTTGCCAGCAATCTGGCCTGTATCAAAACGGGTGTAATAACGACGGGCATTGTGATCACCACCAGTTACACCCAGAGATAGATTTTCTTCTGCCAGAGGATTATTAGATACAAAGTTTAAGGTACCACCCAGCGCATCTAAAGACGCAGAGGCAATGTCAGATGTTCCCTGACCTACTTCAACATAAGCGGTGTTTTCTGTATCCAGATAACGGTTCGCCTTGCTACCGCCACCATAACCTGAACCACCGTTAGGTAAGCCATCAACGGTAATACCCAGCTGTTGTTCGTTCAGGTTGACGTTAAAACCGCGCATTGAAATGGTAGTTGACCAATCATCACCACCAAAAGCATCACCCTGGCCTACGCTGATCCCTGGCAGCTGACTGACTAAATCCAGTACGTTGCCGATAGGTGCTTTGGTGTTTTTAATAGCTTCGTCTGTGCTGTTATTGGCGTAACTGATGCGCTTGCCCGTAATGGCCAACACTTCGACTTCCTGCTCCTCAGCTGCAGCAACTGCGGCTTCTTCTGCGGCAACGGATGCCGATAAACCTAAGGCTGAACTCACTGCCAAAGCGAGCAGCTGTTTGTGATGTAATGCCACGTGGAACTCCATTTTGTTGTTTGAATTAAAGAAAACGCCATTATTCTGGATAGGTCTGATGACAGTGCCGTGAAAGGCTGGTGACAAAATGAAGTAATTAAAATGTAAGATTTATGAAATTCAATCGTATCCACCTGAAGCTAATTCATTGCTTTACGTAAGAAAAAGCTGGAGTTGCAGATTAGATTTGTCCTATGCTGAAATTGGCTTGTAGAAGGTGAAAGTGATGCAACGACTGCTGTATCTGGGGCTAATCTGGGTTGTATTATTGACTGGGTCTGCACAGGCACAGCAGTTACAATTTTTGGTGGGAGTAGAAAAACCGCCTTACATTCAAATTGCCAGCAAAACCGGTTATGAACTGGAGCTCTTGGCGGCTATTGCCAAACGTATGGGGTTTGACAGCCAGTTTATTCATGTCCCTAATGGCCGTCTGCTGGACTTATTTATCGAAGGTCAGGCTGATCTTGTGTCTTTACAGCGAGGATCTCCCTCTGGCCTGTATGCGACTCAGCCTTATATCAGCTATCAGAATATTTTGATTGTGCGTCAGGACTTGTACAAAGAGATCTTAAGCCTGAGCGATCTGATTGGACTCAGGGTGGTGGCTTTTCAAAATGCCCGGCAATTTTTACCGCCGGATTATGCGGCTGCAGTTGCCAAAGCCAGCAGTTATCTGGAAGTCGTGGAACAGCATCAACTGCCAACCTTATTATTAAAAAACCGGGTCGATGTTTTGGTGATGGACAGAAATATCTTCTGGCACTACTACCGCCAAACTGCTCCAAACGACAGCAGTTTAAAAGTACTGAATTTCTTTAAAGTCAATCACTACCATATGTTAGCCCGCACTCCTGAAGTCGCAGAGCGTTTTAATCAGGCACTGGCTGAGTTAAAGCAGTCAGAGTTATTTAGCCAGTTGCAGCTTAAGTATTTTGCCGAGTTGAATCAGCAGTAAAGTCAAATCTAAAAGGCAGGAACTATGTCGATGACCAAAGCTACAGACGCCAGTATCAGTGATTACATTGCGTCAAGAGCCAAAGCACAGCAATATGACGACTGCCAGACTTTGATGGCTGTGCTGGAAAAACTGACTGGGCAAACGGGTAAAATGTGGGGGCCAAGCATAGTTGGTCACGGCTCCTACCACTACAGCTACAACAGCGGCCGCTCAGGTGTTGCGCCTTTAACTGGTTTTGCGATTCGGGGCAGGGAACTGGTGTTCTACCTGTCTGTGGATAGCGAGGAACAGCAAGCTTTATTGACCAGGTTGGGTAAACACAAAATGGGCAAGTCTTGCCTGTACTTTAAACAGTTGGCTGATCTTGACAGTTCTGTGCTGGAGCAACTGATTGCAGGTTCTATTACTGAGCTAAGGCACCGCTACGGCTAATGTAAGCAATGGTCCTAAAGCTGTTCGTACTGTTATGGAGTCAGGATGATCTACCCCGCCAAAATTCTTTTGCTTTGCTTCAGTCTCTCTGTGCACAGCGCTGAGCCTGAAAAGCTCTTTGACCTTCGTCTTTTGCAGTGGAAAAACCGG
>NZ_JAIWOI010000015.1 GCF_020217005.1 Rheinheimera sp.
ATTATTCTGGTCAATAACCTTCGAAACCAACAGGCTGTCTTGGCTCTTTTTGACAACAACAAAACTGAAATTAATGAGCGGGATATAATCTGGTTTGTGTTGGACGGGGATGCAGCCCACACCAATTATCAGGGGACGTTGTCAGATGATTTCATCACCAAAACCAGAATGAGCTACCAGCTTGAATCCGGAAAAATTATGCTGATTGGTAAAGATGGTGGCGTGAAGTTTTTGCTCGACCGTATGGATTTGGAGGCGATATTTACTGAAATTGACGCTATGCCAATGCGCCATAACGAGATGCAGCATTGAGTTTGGCCGGTTCTGCCGGGTTGAATGGTTAATAGTGCAGTGCCACTTTGTGGCGATTAGGTCCTAACTTGGTATAAAAAAGGACCCGAAGGTCCTTTCTAGATCAGCTTAAATCAATACTTCGCAGGTTGATCCGGCTTAGGTAAAGTGGCTTTGATAAAGTCACGTAAGTCCTGATTCGACTGACGTAGATCGTCGTAACGCAGGTACATCATATGACCGCTGCGGTAGCCTTTGAAGCTTAACCTGTCTTTCATTTTGCCACTTGGGTCCAACTGCCACATATTGTATTTGGCATCAAAATAGTTGGTGGCACCGTCGTAGTAACCCGATTGAGTCATCACATGCAGGTAGGGGTTTTGTGCCATGGCCTGACGCAGGTTTTCGCCTGTATTGTCATTGCTTCTGTCCCACGGATGCACATTACCGAACATATTGTATTTCACGTCGGTTTTGTAATTTAACTCGTTTTTCAGGTAGTGATTAATAGCTGGAGTAAAAGAGTGCAGCCATGAGGTCAACTCGGCGTTGTAATCCGGCTCTGAGCCTGCATCTTTTTTGTCGATACCCAAATAACGTGAGTCTAAACGGCCCACAGTCTGGCCACGCTCACGCAGCAATTCTTTCCAGAAAAAGTCGGTACTAATATCCAGATTATTCTGCAGCACAGCTTTGACAGATAAACCTGAATACTTCGCCACTTGCTCGGCGATTTGTTGCTTTTCAGCTTGTGGTAAAGAGTTGCCTTTGGCTAAAGCCGGCAGGTAGGTATTGAGCGTGAAGGCTTCTACTTCCGGTAAGTAATCGGTTAAGTCTTTTTGCTGGAATTCACTGCTTAGCGCTTTGTGGTACCAGGCAGTGGCGGCAAAGTATGGCAGGCGGTTAGCTGCATCCACAGGGCCGTCACGTTTAATACCAATCTCAGTTGGAGACACCAGCACCACGCCGTTTAAGTACATCCATTGTTGGTTTTGTAATGCTAAAGCTAAACCTGATACCCGTGTTGTGCCGTAGCTTTCGCCTATCAGGTACTTTGGGGATTGCCATCTGTTGTAGCGACTGACAAAGGTATTGACCCAGTCGGCCAGGTATTTGATATCGGCATTCACACCAAAAAACATTTTTTGTTGCTGTTCCGCGCTTGGCATTTTGCCATCTTTGTTAGGTAATACACGGGAATAGGCCGTATTCACCGGGTTCACAAAAACAATGTCCGCTGTATCCAGCACTGAATAGGGGTTTTGTTTTACGCCATAAGGCTGTAACGGGTAGCCTTCACTATCTACGTTCAGCGCCTTTGGGCCGGTGTAAGCAATTTGCATCCAGACAGAGGCCGAACCAGGGCCACCGTTAAATGAAATCAGCAGTGGACGGCTTTTGCGGTCTTTCACATCCTGTCGTTCGTAATAGGTATAAAAAATGGCTGCCGTTGGCTCGCCTTGCTCATTCCATACCGGCTGAGTGCCAGTATAGGCTTTGTAACTGAAATTCTGATCCAGCACAGTAGTTTTATGTTCTGTCACCACAACAGAGTCCGCATCTATTTGTACTGGGGTGTTTTTGGCGGTTTGAGCTTCTTCAGCCTGAGCCTCAAGGCTTAAAGCAGTTGTGCTCAGGCATAGACTGAGCAACAGAAGTGGACTGATTTTCATAGCGTTCCTGCTGGTATTTTGTTTTTTGTTTTAAGGGGAGTTATTCAGCTTACTGTTTACCCTACAAAACATAAAATAACCATTGGTGTTGAGACTAATTCACTTTAACTTGGGATACCGTGCTTTGTCTGTTGCTCCGTGCTTCTTGCCTAAAAGTCCGGAAAACTGGTTTGGCTGATGCAGACAAAGGTTGTTGCTTTTATACTGGATTTTCATTCCAGTCAGGGAGAACAGTATGAGCATTTCAATAGAACAACAACTTGAACAGCTAAAAGCCCAGCTTTTACCTCATATGCCGGCCTGTGGCAGCATCGAAAGTATTATTCCTGAATTGTGTTTGTACCGTACTGACGACAGGACTGAGATTACTCCGGTGGTGTATGAACCTTCGCTCTGTATTATGTTGCAGGGCGAAAAAGAGGTGTACCTTAGCAATGACCGTATAGTGTACGATCCCTTGAGTTATTTACTGGTACCTGTGACAGTGCCTGCCAGTGGAAAAGTCACTAAAGCCAGTCCGGAAACGCCTTATCTTGCGCTGCGTCTGACCATTGATTTAAAAGAACTGGCTGATTTGGTCATTGACTTAGGTGGTCGGGTGGAGCGTAGTAAGAATCAGGTCAAGGCTATGGCTGTTGGACGAGTCGATGCAGGGCTGTTGTCCGCTATAGCGCGTTTGCTGCAACTCCTTGATAAACCCGCTGATATACCTGTGCTTTATCCTCTGCTGAAACGTGAAATTTTATACCGCTTATTGCTGGGTGATTTGGGCAGTCAGCTTCGCGATTTTATGCTGTTGGACAGCCAGGGCCATCGGATTAGCAAAGTTATTGAAACTCTGCGGAAAAAATACAATGAAACATTAAGGATTAAAGAGCTGGCCGACGAAGTGCATCTGAGTGAGTCAGCTTTATTCCAGGCTTTTAAAGCGGTGACAGGCATGTCGCCATTGCAGTATCAAAAGAAACTAAGACTGAATGAAGCGCGCCGTATTATGTTGCATGAAGGCGTAGAGGCCGCTACAGCCAGCTATAAAGTGGGCTATGAAAGTCCATCACAATTTAGCCGGGAATACAGCCGCTTGTTCGGAGCACCGCCTAAAGCAGACATTGAGAGAGTGCGTTTACAAAGTCAACAGTGAAAATAGGAACTCTCTTTTTTCAGGAGTATAATTTTTACACTTTTATTTGTGAAATTTTGTAATTCAGATCAATGAATTGTCACAGTGCTATGCGATAATCAGAGCACAAAAAGCTGAATTCAGCTTTAGCGCTGTGCTGGTGCACAGTCCCCCTCTTTTGCCTAGGTGTTGAACATCCATGTTTAAATCTAAAACTATTAGTATCAGACTGATCCTGGCGTTTTCGGTACCACTTTTGTTGTTAGTGATCCTCGGAAGCCAAAGCTATTTTTCTGTTCGGGCCATGCATAAACACATTGATACTTTGTATGATGAGCGAATTGTACCTTTGACTGAACTGAAGTTGATTGCTGACGCTTATGCAGTAAACGTCATAGATGCGGTAAACAAAGCCAATGCAGGTGTTTTTACTGCGGAGCAGGCTGTACAGGAACTGCAAAAAGCTCAACTGATCATTAAGGAGCAATGGGCTTTGTATCAGGCGCATTCGATGCAGGCTGACGAGCAAGAGCTGATCCGCCAAACCCAGCAGTTATTCAGTGCCGCAGATACCCAAATTATTGCCGCTATTGAACTTATTTCCTCTAAACAAGGATCAGTGGTTCGTCAGCTTGATAGCATGGATGGCCCTTTATATCAAACCATAGATCCAATCAGTAATCAGATTTCTGCTTTAATTCAGTATCAGTTGGATCAATCTGCAGTGATTGACCAGCAAGCCACGACTTTATACGACGCTGAAGTCTGGGGGATCTGGATTATTACTTTGCTGGCTTTTGCTGGTAGTGCTGTGGCTGGTTATATAGTGACTCAGCGTATTTTACGTCAGCTGGGCGCTGAGCCTATGCAGGTTGTTGCTCTGGTCAAAGAAATTGCCGCAGGCCGTTTGGATCTGAACATCAATCTTGATAAAGCCCAGCCACAAAGTCTGTTGTATTCATTAAAGCAAATGGTTGATCAACTGATTAGTGTGTTAAAACAGGTACAGCAAGCTGGCGCTTTAGTGAATCAGAATTCAGTAACTCTGGAAAAAAACAGCCATCAGGCATCTGCTCAACTGAACCAGCAAAAAAATGAAGTGGTGTCTGTCAGTGCAGCTATGAATGAAATGACTACTACTGTGGCTGCTGTAGCCCATAACGCCAGGCAAGCTTCGTTAAAGGCCGAGTTTGCCAGCCAGGAAAGTGTCAGTAGCGCAAAAGTGATGGACCAGACTCTGCTCGCTATGCAGCTGTTACAGCAAAATATTCTGCATTCAACTCAAACAGTTCAAAGTCTTTCAGCAGAGAGTGAACAAATCAGCCAGGTGATTGAAGTGATCCGTGGTATTGCCGATCAAACGAACTTGTTGGCATTAAATGCAGCCATTGAGGCAGCAAGAGCTGGCGAACAAGGCAGAGGGTTTGCTGTAGTCGCGGATGAAGTCCGTACTCTGGCCAGCCGCACTCAGCAATCCACTCAGGCTATTCAGCAAATTATCGGCACTTTGTTAAGTGGTGTTGATTTGTCGCTGCAATCTATGGAGAAGAGCCGTGACGAAGTGAAACAGGTGGTTGAGCTGGTGAATCAATCTGGCAACAGATTGCAACAGATTAATCAAAGCGCCCAATTGGTTTGGGACATGAGTTCAGAAATTGCCAGTGCTGCAGAGCAACAAAGCGTGGTGGCTGAAGACATCAATAAAAACGTGAGTTATATCCACGCGGGTGCTGAACAAAGTTCGGTCGCTGCCGGGGCTGTATTGTTATCGGCTGAGCAATTGCAACAGCTGTCTGAGAAACTAAAACAACAAATTGCTTATTTCCGCTTACCTGCGTAATCAACTTTAATCTGATAAACGCCATTGATCTAACCAGCTCCAGACTTGTTGCTGCTGTTGCTGGTTAAATTCATGGCGTGCTTCGCTCCAAATCTCAGTGCGTAGCGCTGCCTCAGCGCCATAGGCCTGCCAGACTTTTTTTAGTTGTTGTTGTCCCTGAATGACGCCTTGTACCGGCATCAGTGGATCTTGCCCACCATTGATTAAATACAAGGCCTTTGGTGCCATCAGACTGACTTGATCCGGTATATCCAGCACTGCTGCCAATCCCGGATGCAACAGATAAAAAGCCGATTGGCCTTTGGTTAAATTAGCGCCAGGTTGCAGCAGGTGTTGAAAGTTATTAAACCAGCAGATAGCTGCTGCGGCCTGAACATGCTCAGACAAAGCCGCGACTTGCCAGGCGCGGTAAGCGCCCATAGAAAAACCAACAGCGACAATTTTTCCTGCAGGCACCTGTGGTTGCTGCGCCAAAAATTTGGCCAGTTGCATGTCTTCCCATGCCGACAATCCTGATAGCGAATGCCCTGTTGCCATCAGGTTGGCTGCCAGTTGTTGCTGCTCTTCATAGTGTAAAGGTCCACGCTCACCAAAACCCAAAGTGTCGGCTGCCAGCACCAGGTAACCTTGTTCCGCCAGGGTGTCTCCAATAAAAACTCCGCCATAGTATTTTTTAACCCAGTCCTGTGCTGCTTTTTTCAATGTTGAGTCCGAAAAGGGTCTGATCATTTTCTCTTTGCCAATGTCAAAATATGCGCCGTGATCATGCAGTAATAACACTGCTGCTTTGACGGGTTGATGTTTGGGAATAAGCATCAGTGCTTTGGTATGGCTGATACTACTAAGAGGGATCTGCCAGAGTCCGGCCTGGTAACTGCCTCTGTCTTCCTGCTGAAATAGCCGGGCTGGTGCCAACTGGCCGGGCTCGGGTGCCAACAGACTCTGCAGATAAAACCGACGCTGATGTTGTTGCCACTGCTGCAAAGGCATTTGTTGTTGCCAGCTACCTTTGTAACTTAAAGCTGCTGTCACTGGCAAAGTCACTGTGGCATGGACAAATAAAGTGGAAAAACCTAGCCAGAGTAGACACAGATACTTAGTCATCACAAGGATCTCAACGGTATTTTACTCAGCATACAACAGCCTTAGATTTTGGCTTGATCTTTGATAGGAAAATTCCATAAACAGAACAAGGCCCGTCATTAGGCGCATCTGCCAGGACGTTAATCGTAAAGGGTGCTTTGAGTTAACAGTTTTGTTATGCTCGGTCTCGAATTTTTTTAACACTCACTCCTTCCCGAGCAAAGCAGTTGTTTTGATCTGGAAGGCGATAACATCCGGGGAACAGGATCGATGAGACACGCATTAAGCGCAGTGGCTTTAGCTTTATTAACAGCCTGTGGCCAACCAGCCAACACCAGTAAAACACAAGAAACCGTTATGACAGAAACTCAGACAGCACACCCTTTCACATACCCTGTGACAATAAAAGGTGAGGTGGTAGACAGCTATTTTGGCACTCAGGTCGCGGACCCTTACCGCTGGCTGGAAGATGACCGCAGTGAGCAAACTGGCAACTGGGTCAAAGAGCAAAATAAGGTGACTTTTGCTTATCTGGACCAAATCAGCTACCGCGATCAAATCAAACAACGTTTAGAAGCGCTGTGGAACTATGAAAAAGTAGGGGCTCCTTTTGTTGAAGGCGACTACACTTACTTCTTTAAAAACGACGGCTTACAAAACCAGTCTGTGCTTTACCGTAAAGATAACCGTAAAAAAGGCGAAGCCGAAGCTGAAGTCTTTTTAGATCCGAACACTTTCAGCAGCGATGCAACCACCTCTTTAGCAGACGTGTCTTTTTCTGATGACGGTAAAATTCTGGCCTACTCCATTTCTGAAGGCGGCAGCGACTGGCGCAAAATCATAATCATCGATGTAGAAACGAAGAAGCCAATTGAAGAAACATTGGTTGACGTCAAATTCAGTGGCGTGTCCTGGAAAGGCAATGAAGGTTTTTACTACTCCAGCTACGACAAACCTGAAGGCAGCGAGCTGTCAGCGAAAACTGACCAGCACAAGCTGTATTACCATAAGTTAGGCACAGCCCAAAAAGACGACCCTGTAGTCTTTGGTGGTGTGGACGAAGAAAAACACCGTTATGTAGGTGGTGTAGTGACGGATGATGGAAAATACCTGATTGTCTCTGCTGCCGATGCGACTTCTGGCAATAAAGTCTTCCTGAAAGATTTAACCAAAGCCGACAGCACTTTTGTCACTTTATACGCAGAAGGCAGTGCCGATTTTGAGTTTGTCGACAACCGTGATAACGCCTTGTATTTTGTTACTAACCTCAATGCTCCGAACAAAAAACTGATCAAAATTGACGCTACAGCTCCAGCTGCCGACAAGTGGGTTGACGTGATCCCACAAACGGCTAATGTGCTGGATGTCAGCAAAGGCGCTGGTTTCTTATTCGCCAATTACATGGTGGATGCGATTTCTCAAATCAAACAATACGACTACGACGGCAAGCTGGTGCGTGATGTGTCTCTGCCGGGCTTGGGCACTGTCTCTGGTTTTGGTGGTAAAACCAAAGACACCACCTTGTACTACAGTTTCACCAATTACAACACTGCACCCAGTACTTTTGCCTTTGAGCCTAAATCAGGCGAAACCAGCACTTATTATAAAGCGGCTGTAAAGTTTAACAGTGATGATTACGAGTCTAAGCAGGTGTTTTACACCAGCAAAGATGGTACTAAAGTGCCTATGATCATCACCCACAAAAAAGGTATTCAACTGGATGGTACTAACCCGACTATGTTGTACGGCTACGGTGGTTTTAACGTCAGCCTGACGCCGGCATTTAGCGTGGCCAACCTGGTGTGGATGGAAATGGGCGGCGTTTATGCTGTGCCTAACCTGCGTGGTGGTGGTGAATACGGCAAAGCCTGGCATGACGCTGGTATTCAGCAGAAAAAACAAAACGTGTTTGATGACTTTATTGCCGCTGGTGAATACCTTATCGCACAAAAATACACTTCAAGTGACAAATTAGCTATTCGTGGTGGTTCTAACGGTGGCTTGTTAGTAGGTGCTGTGATGACACAGCGTCCTGATCTGATGAAAGTGGCTATTCCTCAGGTTGGCGTTTTGGATATGCTGCGTTACCACACCTTCACCGCTGGTGCGGGTTGGGCTTACGACTATGGTACTTCTGAGCAAAGCAAAGAGATGTTCGATTACATCAGAGGCTACTCACCTGTGCATAACGTCAAAGAAGGCGTGGCTTATCCTGCTACTCTGGTCACCACTGGCGATCACGATGACCGCGTAGTACCAGCGCATTCCTTTAAGTTTGCAGCTGAATTACAAGCCAAAGCGACAGGTCCTAACCCGCAAATGATCCGCATTGAAACCAATGCAGGTCACGGTGCTGGTGTGCCTGTGTCCAAGCAGATTGAATTAGCTGCGGATATCTTTGGTTTCACCTTGTTTAATATGGGTGTGAAAGAGTTACCTAAGCAGTAATAGCCAATAAGCCAGCTCAACTCTGTATTTAAGCCTGAGCTGGCTTTTATTTGGTCGTGGTATTTTTGTCCTCTGTTTTACTATCAGCCGATGCTCTTTTCTGCCTCGTCTTTTCTAGCTCCGCTTTGACTAAAGGGGCCAACTCTGCGTTGGAGTTATGCAAAACATGGTACAGCTTGAGTTCCGGTGTTTTAATCAGCAGACTGTTGGTTTGAGGCAGCTGACCTGTTTTTAGCCTGTTGCCTTCCAGCCAAAAAAAACGGTCTATCTTTCCTTCGTTATATAAATCAATAAGTTGTGACCAGTCTCGCACAGTGTAGACTTGAGCTTTGTAGTTGAGCTGCAACATTCTGAAGACCTGGTTTTGCGCCGGAATAAAGAGTAGGTTTTTCGGATCTTCTAAATCTGCTTCGGTGCAACTCAGGCCTGGTCTGCATTCTAAGGTCAGGTTAAGTTGATCAAATTGATACACCAACAGCATAGATGGCAACACAGAGGTCAGTTGTCCTAATCTGGCGACATCGCCGTCGACGGCCCCAGACTCAAATTGCTGGATAAATCTGTCACTTTGCATATTTACAAAGCGCACCTTGTAGCCCAGCTTGCGATAAGCTTCTGAAATCCGGGGTTTGAGCTGCAGTTCTATGATTGGATGGCTGACATAGCTGAACACCAGAGGCTTTAGTCTGGTTGTTTCTTCTGCATCAGAGAAAAAACTCCACAACAGCAAGCAGTGCACGAAATAAAAAACCAGTTTCATAGGTCATCAGCTCTGTAGGCACAGCACAAGTGCAGAGGGAAATTTTTGTCGCTTTAGTAAAGACTAGTGTGGCAACCCATTCAACCGCTTTGAGCTTTATGCGGAGAAAATTTTAGGCTTGTGCTTAGTTTCACCCTAAAAAAATCAACCAGTTGCCTGATATAAGCAGCGTCTGGCTACTTGCAATACATTTTGTCTCAGCTGAAACAACAGCGGGCTTTCGCTTTGCCAATAATGCCAGTACAACTCTGTATCGAGACAATATCCAGGTGTTAAATCCACCAAGTCACCCCTCTCAAGCTGGGACTGCATCTGCAATTCCGGCAATAAACCATAACCTAAGCCGGCTAGTGTGGCTTTTAAAAAACCTTCAGAGGAAGGGCACAAATGAACACGCTGCGGTGCACTTTGTGCGACATGCTGCAGGTACTGGTGTTGCAACTGATCGTCCTGATTAAACACCAGACAAGGGGCTGCAGTGATTCGTTGCTCAAACTGCTGATGCAACTGATAGCGCTGAATAAAAGCCGGGCTGGCGACGGCGCGGTATCGCAGTGCTCCCAGTGCCATCACAGCACCGCCATTCACCGGCTGTGGACTGGCACAAATACAGGCCATTACATCCCCTTGTTTCATGCGTTTTAAACCGACGGACTGATCTTCCACCACCAGATCAAAGCGCACAGCCTGCTGCGCTGGCAACACTAAAGCTTCAGGTAACCAGGTGGCGAGGGAATCTGCATTGGTGGCCAGCCGGACCAGTAAATCCTGCGGATCGTCGGACA
>NZ_JAIWOI010000016.1 GCF_020217005.1 Rheinheimera sp.
AGCCTAAAGCAGTTTCCATCTGTCGCACTTGCTGTAAATGGTTTAATAAAAGTTGTCCTGTTGCTGTTGGCATCGGTGGGCTGCCGCGCATTAACACCGGTTGTCCCAGCAGTGATTCCAGTTGCTTAATGCGACGACTGATAGCCGATTGAGTTAAATGCAGCGTCGCAGCAGCTTTTTCAAATCCACCTTGTTCAGTCACAGCAGCAAGGGCCTGCAATAAACGATAGTCAATCATCAGTTTTTCTCATGATGCAGAAAATTTATTTGTTGGATTCATAATAAGCCTACTGGTTAAGCTTATACCAATAGTTGTTAATGGAGACGGAACTGATGCTGTCGTTTTTTGCCGGTTTTACTGTGGGTTTGAGTTTAATAGTGGCGATTGGAGCGCAGAATATCTGGGTACTCAGTCAGAGTATGGCTGGCGCTAACAGGCTGGTGATAGCAGCGGTTTGCATTTTATGTGATGCAGTCCTGATTGTGATCGGAGTCTACAGTGTGCAGCTGATTCAGCAGTGGCTACCTCCTTTAGTACCTGTATTAACCTGGGCTGGTATTGCCATGCTGTTATGGCTGGCTTTTGGTGCAGCTCAACGAGCCTGGCAAGGACAGGGCGCTTTGCTGGCAAACAGTACAGTGCAGGTGCATAGCTGGCAAAAAACGGCACTGACAGCTTTGGCTATTACTTTGTTAAATCCTCATGTGTATCTGGATACTGTAGTGCTGATTGGTAGTGTGGGCTCAGCGCAGCCAGAGCCTTTCTGGTTTACACTGGGCGCATGTCTGGCGTCTTTGTGTTGGTTTAGTGCCCTAACTGGTCTGGCACCCAAATTGAAAGTCTGGCTTAGTTCGCCTCTGCGTTGGCGGTTGTTTGACTCTTTGGTGGCCTTGCTGCTGACGGGTATAGCCATCAAGCTGGCACTATAAAGCGACATGCAGCTGATAAAAGCCGTTGGGCCGCTCTTGCGCTGCGGCTGCCGATAAGGTCTGATAGAAGCTTCTTCATAGCAGAGCACAGATGTCAGGAAAGCACAGATGGCCGATTTTCGCAGTGATACCGTCACCCAACCCAGCGCCGCAATGAAAGCTGCTATGCTGGCAGCCCCTTTGGGAGACGACGTTTTTCAGGACGACCCGACAGTCAACGAATTACAGCGCTATGCCGCAGAACTTTTGGGCTTTGAAGCAGCATTATTTGCCCCTAGCGGCACTCAAACCAATTTAATAGCACTGATGGCGCATTGTCAGCGCGGTGATGAAGCCATAGTAGGACAGCAGTGGCATACCTACCGCTGGGAAGGCGGCGGAATGGCGGTATTGGGCTCTATTCAGCCGCAGCCTATTGAACTTCAGCCAGATGGTACTTTAGCGCTTGAGCATATCCGCGCTGCGGTAAAACCTGATGACCCACATTTTGCCCGCACGAAATTAGTTGTGATGGAAAACACTACAGGCGGCAAAGTATTACCGCTGCACTATATGAATTCAGTAGCAGCTTTGGCCAAAGAGCTGGGATTAAGCTGCCATATAGACGGCGCGCGGCTAATGAATGCGGCAGTGGCTTTGGCGACAGCAGATGGAGTCGATCCAATACAAAAAGCCAGACAACTCTGCGCTGGTTTTGACTCTGTGTCTTTGTGTTTATCCAAAGGTTTAGGTGCACCAGTAGGTTCTTTACTATTGGGAAGTCAGGCCTTTATTCAGCAGGCGCGCCGAATTCGCAAAATGTTAGGTGGTGGCATGCGCCAGGCTGGAGTGTTGGCCGCAGCAGGTTTATATGCGTTGCAGCATAACGTAGAACGTCTGGCAGAGGATCATCTGCACGCTCGGCAACTTGCGGAAGGTTTAGAGCGCATTGGCTTGGAACACCCGGTTCTCAGAGGCAAATTGCAGTTGGTTTCAGTCCATACCAATATTGTATTTACCGACATAGCTCTTGATGTCGCACAACCTTTGCTGGTCTATCTGGCTGATCATGGGATCAAGTTGACCAGCAGTAATTACACCAAAGCAGATCAACAGTATCAGCGGGTGCGCTGGGTCACTCACCTGGATATCAGTGCTGCAGATATTCAAAGCGCACTGATGGCGGTGCAGAGATTTGCGCTTTGATCGGGATTAACTCCCTGATTTCTGAGGTAGTCCCCTCTGTTTTTCTTCGATGAAGCTGTTAATGTAAAAACATAATTAGATTAAAAGCAAAACATCCGGGGCTACCATGAAATTCACTTTAGTCGCTTGCCTGAGCGCTGCTCTTTTTGCCAGCCATTTTTCTGAAGCTGCTTATTACCGTTCTCCTTCGATACAACAAAATCAAATAGTGTTTACCGCAGAGGGAGATTTATGGCTCAGCACCGTCAATGGTGCGGAAGCCAAACGACTCACTACTCACCCAGCGGAAGAATCTCAGGCTTTGTTTACGCCTGACGGCAAAGCTGTTGTCTACGTGGCGGCATATGATGATACCCCGGATATCTATTACTTGGCTTTGACCGGAGGGGCGCCAAAACGTTTAACCGCACTAAATGCCAAAGTGAAATTGCAAGGCTGGAGTCTGGACGGCAAGTTACTGTACAGCACAGACGCTACGACGGGTCCGGTTAATAGCTGGGTGCTCAAACTACTGGATCTGGAAACTCAGCATACTGAAACTTTGCCGCTGTTGGATGCTGTGGAAGCCGTGCTGGATGAGCAAAATAGTTACCTTTACTTTATCCGTTATGGTTTGCAACTGACTGGTGACAATGCACGGCAGTATCAGGGCGGTGCCAAAGGGCAACTCTGGCGCTGGAAATTAGGGTCACAGCTCGAAGCCGAACCTTTACTGAAAGATCACAAAGGCTCCCTGCGTAATCCAATGTTATGGCAAGGCCAATTGATACTGCTGAGTGACATGGGCGGCAACGCTAATTTGTGGTCTTATAACCCAGAGTCCGGAGTAGTTAAGCAACTGACTACAGAACAGGATTTTGCAGTGCGTTCGGCCAGGCTTGATCAGGGCAAGGTCATTTATCAGTCAGGTGCTGATATGAAGGTGCTGGATTTAACTTCAGGACAAAGTCTGATTCAGGCGCCGGCTTTAGTGACCGATTCGCCACAGCAACGCCAGCGCTTGCTGGCTGAGCCACTGAAGTATTTAACTTCAAGTTCGGTAGGATTCCCCAAAGAAAAGCTGGCTTTGACGTTGCGTAGTAAGGTGCAGGTATTGTCCAGAGCCCCACAACGTATTGTTGAGCTGCCAGTTCCTGACCAAGCGCGGGCACGCAGTGCAGTGGTCAGTCAGGACGGGCAATGGGTTTATCTGATTTCCGACCAGTCCGGCGAGCCTGAAATCTGGCAATACCCGGCTGATGGCTCAGGCAAAGGTAAGCAACTAACCAAAGATGGCCGGGGTTTTCGCTGGAATATAAGCGTCTCGCCGGATGGTCGTTATCTGGCGCATGATGATAAACAAGGCCAGTTATGGTTATTGGATATCAACACCGGCACTAATCAATTGGTGTTCAAAAGTGGGTCAGGTTTAAGTCCCTATGGCGACTTGGTCTGGAATAACAGCAGCAGCCTGCTGGCTTTCACCACTGAAAAGGATGGGACAAGCCGCCAGCAGATTGGTTTGTATTCAGTCAAAGAGCAACAGGCAAAGCTTTTGACAACAGCTAAGTACAACTCCTTCAGTCCGGCATTTCACCCTGACGGTGATTGGTTGTATTTTTTGTCTGAACGAGAATTAAAAGCGACTCCAAGTGCTCCCTGGGGCGATCGGAATATGGGGCCAGCTTTTGATAAAAGATCCCAGGTGTTTGCTTATGCGTTGAGCGCTATGGCTCAGTTTCCTTTTGCAGCAGAGACAGAATTGACGGCAGGTCTGGCGGGGGAGGGCAAAACACTGACAATGCAGGACTTGCCCGGTCAGCTTTGGCAGGTTCCTGCTGCAGCTGGTAATTATCAAAAACTACAGGTTGGAGTTGATTACCTGTATTTGCAGGAGTTCGAATACAGCGGTGACGCTGGAGCAGTGCGAGCGTTAAAAATTGAACCTGATAATACAACATTACTCAGTTTTGCTGGCAAGGTACGAAATATCCAGAGCAGTGCAGATGGCAAGTCACTGTTCTTACAGTATGAAACTGCGCCCGGTCAGTACAGGTTTTTCTTAGGTTCAGCGACAGCCAAAGCACCTGAAGGCGAAGGTTCAGAACCCTGGGCGGTAGAGAAAATCAGCTTACGGCTGGATCCAAAAGCAGAATGGCAGCAAATGTTCCATGACGCCTGGTTGATGCACCGTGAGTTTTTATTTGACCCGGCAATGCGGGGCGTGGATTGGGGCACAACCAAAAAACGCTATTTGCCTGTGCTCAACAGAGTGACAGATAGATATGAACTGGACGATTTATTGGCGCAACTGATTGGCGAATTGTCAGTATTACACTCTCAAGTAAGGGGAGGTGACTATGCCAGGGCAGGCGAAAGCAGCAAGGCGGCCAGCTTAGGCGCAGAGTTTGTCAATCGGAATGGCAAATTAGTGCTGCAGACGATTTATCAGACTGATCCCGATTTACCCGCAATAGCCAGCCCGCTGAACTCAGGTGGTGTTGAGCTGAAAACTGGCGACAGTTTAGTAGCAGTGAATGGGAAAGCGGTCAGTTCGGTTCTGGATTTGCAGCAGGTGTTACAGCAGCAACAGGGCCAACAGGTTTTAGTTCAGTTTGAGCGGGGCGCTAAGCTGATCAAAAAAGTGGTAGTGCCTGTGAGCCCGCAACAAGAACAACTATTGCGTTATCAGCACTGGGTGCAACAGAAAAAGCACCAGGTCGAACAACAAGGTAAGCAGCAACTGGGTTATTTGCATCTTTACGCTATGGGGCCAAATGATATCAGTAACTTTGCCCGGGAGTTTTATGCCAATGTTGACAAGCCTGGCTTGATTATTGATGTGCGCCGCAACAGGGGAGGCAATATTGACAGTTGGGTGATTGAAAAACTGCTACGTCGGGTCTGGGCCTTCTGGCAACCAACACAGGGCAAAGCCTACGGCAATATGCAGCAAACATTCCGCGGCCAGTTGGTGGTGTTGACTGATGCTCTGACTTATTCAGACGGTGAAACTTTTGCCGCTGGTGTGAAAAGTCTGGGCTTAGGTCCTGTCATAGGACAACAAACTGCTGGTGCTGGTGTCTGGTTATCTGGCCGTAATTTACTGGCGGATATGGGCGTGGCCCGTGTCGCCGAAACAGCCCAGTTTGACAAAGACGGGCGTTGGATCATCGAAGGACGTGGTGTTAGCCCTGATATCCTGGTCGATAATCTGCCTTATGCCAGTTTTACTGGTCAGGATGCGCAACTGTCTTATGCCATTAGCTTGTTGCAACAACAACTGCAGGAAAAAGCAGTGGCTGAATTTAAAGCCGAAGCTATAAAACCAGGTATGGCCAAAGACGTGCAAAAACTGAACTGGTAGCTTGATTGTAGAGTCGCTCACATTCTGAACTATTCAGAATGTGAGCAGCGCTTGTCTGTACGAAAAAACATAATGGGTTTTGCTTTAGTGTTGAGATGTAAGCGCTTTACAATTGAGGATTAAACTGATATCCAATTGAAATCATTCATTATTGGATAAAACAATGCCATTTAAACTTCTGTGTATTTCTGTCGCCTTTTGTAGTTTTTCAACTCTGGCTGCTGACTGGCAGCCTTTATTGGATAAAAATCTGAGTCAATGGGATACCTATCTAAGCTACAAGCATAAAGAATCTTATGATGGTTCCGTGCCAAAAGATGAGCAAGGTAAACCTATGGCCCCGATAGGATTAAATACGGGAAACGACACTTATAAAGTGTTTACCATGCAGGAAGAGAACGGTGAACCTGTACTCAGAGTCAGTGGTGAAATTTATGGTGCTGTCACCAGTAAAAACTCCTACAGAAACTACCATTTAAAGCTGCAATTTCGTTGGGGCGATAAAAAGTGGCCACCTCGTCTGAATAAACTCAAAGACAGCGGCATTTTGTATCACGCCGTTGGTGAGCATGGACAAGAGTATTTCCGTTCCTGGATGATGTCACAGGAATTCCAGATCATGGAAGGTCACAACGGCGATTACTGGCAACAAGCTGGTTCTGCTATAGATGTTCGAGCTTTTATGCCTGAGTCTATTATGAATGCTGTGGCCGATGAGAGTCAGCCTTTCCTGAAAGTGGGCAAAGGCGAAGAGCTGCAGGGGTTTGTGTTACGAAAAGACAATCATGAGAAACCTGCGGGGCAGTGGAACACTCTGGAGCTGATTAGTTTTGAAGGCAAAAGCCTGCATATAGTGAATGGTCATGTCGTGATGGTGTTACGCAATTCCAGGTATGTAACAACTGATGGAAAAACCTTGCCTTTAGTGGAGGGCAAAATTCAATTGCAAAGCGAAGCGGCTGAAGTGTTTTATAAAGATGTGAAGATTAAGCCTATACAGCAGATGCCTGCTGAATATGTTGGTTTGTATTTATAATGGTCTTAAAAAGGCAGCAGTTTCGCTGCCTTTTTTGTTATCAGTACAAAGACGGAAGAAAAAATCAGAATTTATAACCGACGTTAAATACAGCCAGAGTTTTGCTTTCGCCATCACGACGACCTCCATCGTAATCTGCGGTACCTACACCAGCACCTAAAGTCCAGCCTCGGCCGCTAAAACCATTGAGATGATAATCGTAAGTGGCCAGCAACAGGCCATCGCCGTCAAATACGTCTGAGGCTGACGCATATTGTGCGCCAAACACATGTTGGCTGCTGGCTGAGGGAGCTATATAAAAGCCAACTGCTGCACCTCCAACACCTGCACCAACGTAGACAGCCATATTGTCTTCACGGTACATAAATTTACCGCCTAAATCTCCGTACTGAGAGCCAAAACCGGCCGCTGGTACAAATTCACCAGCCTGAGTGTTACCCACACTGAGCGCTGCTATCAAGACCAAAGTGGTCAGAGCTAGTTTAGTATTCATTTTGATGAACCTCGCTTTTAAAACCAGAACATACGCGGTGACGATAGGGCGCAGTCTACTGGCGTGAACTGAACCTCAGCTTACTGCTGGTCCGGTTTGCTATGCACTCAGCCCGGGGAAAACCTAAAGCTAAAAACCTTGGCTTAATTCAGCTGGGGCTCATCTTTGTCGGATTACACTTCATCCTCGCCTGCTGTTGGGAAGTCCGAACCTTACCCGGCAGTGTCAACCAAAGACAGGAGTGCATCCGATGAGTGCAATCAAACAACAGCAAAGTGCGCAATCTAAATACAACCTAAGCAACAGAAATGACAATTTAACCCAGCAAGAGCGTAGAGCTCTGAGCTTAATCTGGCGGGACGATGAATCTGAGCCCTTGGCTTCAAAACGCTATGACTCGACCACAGATCACTGTGCTGAACTGGGTTACAACTGATAAGTTAAAAGCGTTGCTGTTTATACGGCAAGGCTCAGGCAAAGCAAAGGGGAGTTTTTATGAACCCGCAGCTGTCCTTTGTTTTGCTTGTTTTTTCCAGTCCTGTTCAAGTTGCACAAAGTCAGGTCTTTTCAGCTTAGCGCTGTGTCGATAGCTGAAAAACACCGCCAGACATAAACTAAAACTTATGGCAAAAAGCGTAGGTCCACCCCACAAGTCCAGTATCATGCCTCCGACTACAGGGGATAACGAGTAGCCTATGGCGTACAAGCTGGCAGCACCAAAATAACTGCCACGTAAGGCGGTTGGGGCCAGTTGATCTAAATGTACGTTCATATTGGCAAATAACACTGCTTCGCCAAGACTCAATATAAAAACTGCCACTATCCAGCCCCAAAACCAGTCTGGCGGATTCAGCGCAAAAGCCAGTTGCGACGTTGCCAACAGCAATAATCCTGCATAAATACGTGATAGCACAGACCAGCTTGCCATCAGACGCAATAATGGAAATTGAAACAGCACTATCACAGTTGAATTTAAAATAATCATCGCGGAAATCAGTCCGACCAATTCGGGGACTTTTGCCCGGGTCAAATATTGGATTAAGCTGGAGTCACCGTGAGCGTAAATAAAGGTCACTAAAATATTGGCGACAATCACCAGTAAAAACAGCTGGTCTTTTTTTAATAAAAATAAAGTTTGGCCAAATCGCATTGGATTGTGACTTTGTCTTGGTTGTATAGGATTTTGTCGGAAGAACAACACGGCCAGTCCCAACAACAAATACGATACAGCAGTAATAAAAAAAGTCAGTGGATTACCTGTCATACCTGCTGATAGACCCAGTAAAGGGCCTATTGCAGCACCAGCATTGACCATAAAATAAAGACCTTGCAAGGCCAGTTCACGATCTTTGGCATCGGGCAAGGTGTCGCCAAGCCAGGCTTTACTGGGCGCATCCCATAAAGCCCGTGGCAAAGTAGATAAAAAAATACAAAAGATAAAGCCTTCTTTGCTTTGTACCAAAGCGAAACAGCTAAATGCAAAAGTACCTAATACAGCGGCGGATAATAACAGGGGATAGCGTCCAAAACGGTCCGATAAGTAACCGGCATAAAAGCCAAGCACTACAGCAAGCAAAGCGGCGCTGGTTAACCACAAGCCGATTTCAGTCGCACTCAACTTAAATTTTTGATAGAGCAAAACAGAGATAAAAGGCCAGACCATAAAATAGCTGCCGCGAACAAAAAAGTTGCCCAAAAGCAGCACCCATGCCGGGCCAGGCAAATTTTTTATACGAGTCCAACTGACCAGATCTGACATCATGCTGCTCCGCAAAACCAAGCCTTATACTAACGGAAAAACCCAAACTAAAGGTTTGAGTTTTAAAAGAAAATTAGCTTGCTTTAGGAAACAGCAAGTTGCTTAAACGCTGCTTTTACTCTACTGACAAAGACCGAGCTTTTGCATCAGTTGCCAGACACTTTGAGGTTGCTCCGTCGCCTTTAAATAGTCGCTGACTTTTTGCCGTTGTGATGCAGTTTTATTTTGTGACAGCTTCATTTTACCAAGCCAATTGCTGATCTCTATTCGTACGCCACAGATGCCATGAACTAACTTTTGCTGGTACTCCACTGACTGCAGCATATCTGGCGCAGAAAAGCTCTCCTGACGCCGAGCCAGGGCCAGAGTTTGCTCCTTGTCCAGAGTAAAGGCTGTGCCTTTGAGTTCAACCAGACTGTAATTCCAGGTCGAAACCGCCTGTTCTTCGCCATAACAATCGCCTGCGACAAAAGCATGAGGCCCCATAATCAAGATTTGCACCTGCTGTTCATGCAATTGCTTTAGCTGTGGATTATTGCGGGCCATATGGCAGAAAGCCGTTAGATGCTGCTCTTGCCAGTCAAACAAAAATGGCAAAGGGGTATAAAACAAATCCGGGCTGTTGCTCAGCAACAAGCCAAAATAGTGCTGCTGTAAGAATTGACGGATCTGATCCGCATCTTCGTTCTGAAAGTGTTTAGGTAAATACATAATTTCTTAATGTTCTCTTTTAACCACAAAGGCATTGTGACATAACTGATAGCCCACTTTGGGATAGTAAGTCATTGCACTTTCTGCACTGTGCAATAACTGCTGCACTTCAGGACCAGTAAGCAGTTGCACCTGGCGCAGTAATTCTTTGCCAATGCCATTGTGCTGAAGCTGTTGATCCACCAGCAAATCGCAAATATAGACAACCCAGGCTTTGTCCGTCATACAGCGTGCCAATCCGACCAAATGCCCCTCCTGTCGTGCTGTTACCAACAAATTTGCGCTGGCAAGCATGGTCGCCATGCGGTTTTTATTGTCTATGGGTCTGTTAATGCCGGACCTTTTATACAAAATCAGCATTTCCTCTAAATCAAAGCTGGATTCGATTTGATAACTTAGCATATCCACTCCTCGGTGCTTGTGTCTGCTGCTGTTGTATCGCTAAACTGGCACTATTAAAAGTGCCAGTTTTGTCAAAGTGAGGGATCCAGTTTGCGGATTGAACTTGGAAGTTTCTTTCTATCAGGAGAAGGAACTTTG
>NZ_JAIWOI010000017.1 GCF_020217005.1 Rheinheimera sp.
CAGCAGCAGCTTTATCATGCACTTCGCGAAAAGTTGCTGACAGCTCAATGGCCCGCTGATGCCTTATTGCCCTCCAGCAGGCAGCTGGCTGCTGAGTTGGGGTTAAGTCGTAATACAGTTAATCAGGCCTTGCAGCAGTTGGTCGCCGAAGGTTATTTATCTGGACTACCCGGGCGCGGATATCAGGTGATAGCGACAGCACCAGATCAATTTTTTCAGGCTTGTACTGCTCGCTCTATTATTGCCAGTCCGCCTGAACTGACACTGTTTGATTACGGCATTAGTGTTAAAACCGGTCCGGCAACCGGCGCTTTACAAACTGGAGTACCGGATTTATCCGCTTTTCCATTTCAGTTATGGCAAAAACTCACGCAACGCCATAGTGGCAGGGCTGCCCTGGCCGGCATGGCTGATGCTCTTGGTTATTTACCACTGCGTTTGGCACTAAAGGACTATTTACGTCAGTCCCGCCAGGTTGTTTGTGATCAAAACAGCATTCTTATTACACCAGGCGCACAGGCGGCCTTGTTTATTGCCGCAAAGCTGAGCTGTAAGGCAGGGGATAAAGTTGCAATGGAATCGCCCGGCTATCCACGTTTGCGTCAGGCTTTGCAGCTGTCTGAAACAGACATTCATTACATTGATGCCAGTTCAGACCACGGCGTGGCCATCTCACAACTGGACCAATTAAAGGGCTGCAAAGCTGTATTTGTCACGCCAGCCCATCAATACCCTATGGGTGGCATCATGCCGTTGTCTGAGCGCCTACATTTACTGGAATGGGCCCGCCAGCAGAAGGCTGTGCTGGTCGAAGACGACTATGACAGTGAGTTTCAGTTTAAACACAGACCCATCGCCAGTTTGCAAGGCTTAGCACAGGGAAAGGGGGTGATATACGTTGGCTCTTTCAGTAAAACCCTGTTTCCGGCATTGCGCCTGGGCTATCTGGTCTTGCCTGAACCCTGGATGCCCAAAGCTGCGGCTTTGCTACAGGCTGTGTACGGTGATGTGGCCTTATTACCTCAGGCTGTCACAGCAGATTTTATGTTTGAGGGACATTTTGGCCGGCACCTTCGTAAAATGCGTCAGTTGTATCAACACAAACAACAGTATTGCCTGAAGCTGATTGCACAGTACCTGCCAGAAGCCAGATTGCACGCCCGTTATGCTGGCCTGCATCTGAGTATGGAATTTCCGGGTGCTATTGCTGACAAAGAATTGTGTAGTGCCTTGTTGCAACTGGGGTATAGAGTGCAACCTTTGAGTCGTTATGTGTTTACTGCGCCAGAGCGCACCGGTTTGGTGATAGGTCTGGCTAATACGGCCGAATTACAATTGAAAACAGGAATTGAACTTATAGCGCGATTGCTACCCTTTTATCAAAACGAAACGAGGCATCAATAAAACCTGCATTGCATATTTTATAAATAAGAATTATTATCATTTAAAGTGAGATTACCCGGCTGCATAGCAATGACTGAATTCAACCCAGACAAAATCACACCAAAATCGAGTAAGACCATAAGGCAATGGATTGGGTTTGCTATTGTGCTTTGTGGCGCCTCTCTTCTGTTATTGGAAAGCGTTGCCATACTCAAAGCCTAGTGGATATTGATGTATCATCTGCGTATGACCTCAAGCTCCTGACACTGTATTCAGACTTTTAGGGTAGTGCGTCTGGAACAATGAGTCTCTGTATGGCGAAAGGCCACTCTGGTTATTTTTCACCGATCTGTGGTGGTGGAAAAACGACTACATTTAAGTTTGAACCTTGAATAGCGCGTCGGTTTTATCGGTTCCTAAGGATGCACGCATTATTTGTGCAGTAGCGCCTATGCTTTACATTTGGTTATAGTGAGGCGATGGAAGGCTAAAGATCTCAGGGATGGTTCTGCCGGGGGCTATTCAATGCGATTAATCATATTTTTTAGTTTTGTGTTGAGTCTGACTATATCTGCCGATACGTCCATTCGCGTTGCCACACCACAATCAGAGTTGGAGCTCAGTACAGGTTATTACCTTGATTTGCTGAGTGTGGTTTTGGATAAAACAGAGCAGGAGTACGGCTCAGCAAAACTGGTATTTGAACCTGTACCTGTCTCTGGTTCTTTGTGGAAGTTTGTGCTGAATAATAAGCGCATTGATGTGCACTGGCTTACCCCCTCAGCAGCTTTTGAATCGCATTTAAAGCGCATTCCAGTAGAAGTTTTATATGGTGGCTTGGGTTTAAGGGGGCTGATCATCAAAGAAAGCCAGCAGCAGGAGTTCCTGCAGGTCAAGACTCTGGACGATTTGCGCCGCTTTACCGCTTGCCAGGGAGAACAATGGCCTGATGTTCAGGTATTGCACTATGCCGGGCTTAAAGTTCATCGGGTAGAAAAATTTGAGTCTATGCTGGACATGTTGCGCAAAGGGCGTTGTGATTATTTTCCCCGTAGTGTCATCGAAGGCAATACCGAACTTGCCCATCAGGGCTATTCAGAACCGGAGTTTGTTTTTTTGACCTCCGTTTTGTTGTATTACCCCATGCCTGTCCATTTTTATGTCGACCCGCAGGATAAAGCCTTGTACCGCAGGTTGGAGCTGGGGTTGAAAGCTATGCATGATTCCGGAGAATTGCTTAGCTTTATGCAACAACACCCCGTAACCCGTCATGTGTTTGAAGCTCAAAGGTACAAAAACTCTATCGTATTGACACTACATAATCCGGTGCTCCCCAGCTGGTATCAGGCTGATGATTTTTGGCTGGTATTACTAGGACAGAAACCAGCAAAATAAGGCAAAAGGGTTGAAAAGGGACCCGCTTGAAATCGATAACTACGGCATTTCACGCGCGTACTGGCAGGGCCCAGCTCAGAATTTCCCACCAGCCAATCTCTCGTGCACTATAAGGCTGACTTCAAAGTCAGCAAAATTAACAAGGACGGCAGATTGTGTGCTGCTCTCTTGTTGTTCTTCTGTACACTGATTACAATCGCCGCCATTTCCGCTATTTGTATGGAGTTCTGATGAATAAAAGTCTGTTAACCAATCTGTTGTCTGTACTTCTGATGGCGTGTGGCTGGTTTTTCGCCTTGCCCTGGTTATGGGCTATGGGTTTGTTTGCCTTTTCAGGCGCTATAACCAACTGGCTTGCTATTCATATGCTGTTTGAGAAAGTGCCTTTGCTCTATGGATCTGGTGTGATTCCGGCCCGTTTTAGCGAGTTTAAACAAGGCATCTATGATTTGATCATGGGCCAGTTCTTCAGTAAGGAGAATTTGCAACGTCTGCTTTCTGAACAACACGAGCAAGATGCGGTCAGCTTAAAACTTGCACCAGTCATTGAGGCGATCGACTTATCACCGGCTTTTGATGCTTTGCTTGATACAGTGCAAAAATCTTCTTTGGGTGGCATGTTGGCGATGTTTGGTGGCGCTCAGATGTTAGTGCCGCTGAAAGAGCCCTTTATCGAAAACCTGAGTCGCTCTTTAGTGGAGTTGGCTGACAGCCCGGAGGTACAGCAACAAATCCGCAGTCAGCTGCATCAGGGCGATGCTATTGACCTGCTACAACCCAAAATAGCTGCTGTAGTCGAAGGGCGTTTAGCTGAGCTGACGCCAGACATGGTCAAAGATATAGTGCAACAGATGATCCGCCGGCATTTAGGCTGGCTGGTGGTGTGGGGCGGAGTCTTTGGTGCTCTGATAGGCTTAGCAAGCAGTATCATACCAGCGGTTTGACCTTCAGTTCGTTGCACTTCGTACCAGCAGGACAGTCGCTACTGTCCTGCAAATTCAAGCCTGTTAGGGCAAATAAATCTCACCCTGCAAATACAATTTCGCCTGACCTGATACCAGCACTCTGTCCTGTGTTAACTCGCAGCGCAGCACACCGCCTCTGGCCGAGGCCTGATAAGCCAGCAACTGATTTTTCCCAAGCTGTTTTGCCCAGTAAGGCACTAAGCCTGCGTGAATAGAACCTGTAACCGGATCTTCATCACCACCATTGGCTGGCCAGAAATACCTCGACACAAAGTCGTAGTCCGAACCCGCTGCTGTAGCGACTACATCATAAGGTGCGAGTTTTTTTAGCTCCTCGCTAGAAGTGGTTAACTGACGCACCTGTTGCTCATCTTTGTAGATCGCAAAATAGGCCTGCTCACTTCTGAGTACCAGATCAGGTTGCAGGGATAAGCCTGCCAGCAGAGCAGCAGGAGCTTCGACAGGGCTGGCAGGACGCAATGGAAAATTCATCAGGATCCAGCCATCAGTCTGCTGAGAGACCACTAAGTCGCCCACTGACAAAGTGCTGAATTTAATTTGCTGGCCAGGCTTCAGGCTGAATAAAACAAAAGCCGCAGCTAAAGTGGCATGACCGCAAAAATCAATTTCAGTCACAGGAGAAAACCAGCGGATTTGATAATGATCTGGAGCGAGTTCCAACACAAAAGCTGTTTCCGACAGATTATTTTCAGTCGCTATCTGCTGCATCAGCCCGGCGCTGATGGGCTCAGATAAAGGCACTACGGCGGCATAATTGCCCTTAAAAAGTTGATCGGTAAAAGCATCGACCTGATAAATCGGCAATTTCATCTGTGTAATTCCTATGTCTGACCTAAAGTTGTCGCATCATAGCCCAGAAAAACACAGCAGAAGAGTCGAACTTGCTTATAATACCGCAGATTTTTTACGAGGATGTCTGATGAAAGTTATTATGTGTGTGCTGCTAAGTAGCCTGTTGGTCTCTGCGTCTGTAGCTGCATCTGATGTAGATATGGAAAAAACCATGAAACAAATGGCGCTGAGTTTTAAACAAGCCAATGAAGCTCAGACTGTTGCAGAAATGACCTCAGCACTGGCTAGTTTTGAAGGACAGTTGCAGTTGGCTCAGCAAGGTAAATTTCAGGCAGACAAAGCAGAATTGTACCAGCAAGGCTTAAAAGAATTGGCAACTGAGGTGGATCAGGCGCAATTGTTGTTAGAACAACACAATTTAGCCGCAGCTAAACAACAGTTAATCAAAATGGATGAGCTTAGAATCAAGTACCACAAACACCGCAAACCAAGCTTTTGGCAACTGATTTTTGGTTAAGACCTCAGGCTCGATTTCAAGGCTGAACTCAAGTATATTGCACACAATTCAATTGAGTGGGGCTTTGCCATGAGTGCAGATAACGAAGACTATCTGGTATTAGAAAAACAGCTGTGTTTTTCACTATACAGCGCAAGTCACCGGCTGGTGCGAAGCTATCGTCCGTTATTAGAGCCTTTGGATTTAACCTATCCGCAGTACCTGGCCATGCTGGTGTTATGGCAGCAACCGCAATTAAATGTCAAAGAGCTGGGCGAACAGCTCTATCTGGATTCAGGGACTTTGACGCCTTTACTGAAGCGGCTTGAAATTAAAGGCTTAGTTAGCCGCACTCGCAGCCAACAGGATGAAAGAGTGGTACAAATTAGCTTAACCGCACAAGGTAAGGCGTTAAAAGCTCAGGCCAGTCACATTCCAATGGCCATTTTCCAGCAGTCAGGTTTGCCTTTAGAGCAGTTGCTGCAGCTAAAACAGAGTTGCGATGTGTTGTTTAAGCAACTGGAGGCCTTGTAATACTCCGACGCACCCCCATTTCAATCTGCAGATCCTTGCAAAGGGCAGGATGGTTTAAATGAGGCAAAGATTATGAGTTTATCTTTTTACAGTGCGTCGGTTCCGGTGTTTAAACAGTTTCTCAATAGCTTGAAGGACTTGTTAGTCAAAGCTGAGAAGTTCAGTCAACAAAAAGAGCTGGCTGATGCTGTGCTGCTGCAATCACGTTTATACCCTGATATGTTCCCGCTGGTGCGTCAGGTCCAAATTGCTGCTGACTTTGCCAAAAGCGTATCAGCCCGTTTAGCAGGTGTTGAAGTGCCTGCTTACGAAGACAATGAGCAGACTTTTACCGAATTGCAGCAACGTTTGGATAAAACTCTGGCCTTTCTTGATACCTTAACGGCTGAGCAGTTTGCTGATGCTGCAGACAAGGAAATAGTGCTACGCCCTGGTACACCAAAAGAGAAACGTTTTAGCGGCACCCAGTATTTAGCTCAGTACGGTTTACCTCAGTTTTATTTCCACGTCACCACCAGTTACGCCTTATTGCGTCACAATGGGGTTGAAGTAGGCAAAAAAGACTATATGGGACAAATCTGAAGGGGAAGCAGTTGGGAGTGCTCCCAACTGCTCATTTCAGACTAGGAGAGCACAGCTTTGGTTTGCTGATTCAGTAAACCAATCTGCTCTATCAATACTGTAAGGGCAAGTCGCTCTTCTTCACGCAGATAAGGATTCCAGATATCTGCCAATATGACAGCTCTGGTTTTGTCGCTGCGGTTCCAGGCCTCATGTAAATAGGTGTCGTCAAACGCAAATATTTTGCCTTCCTGCCAACTCAGCTCAGCGATTCCTGGTAGGTTTAACCTGCAGTGCTCTGGGATATCCAGACCCAGATGCAACACGGCTCTGCTGTTGGTTGCCCCTCTGTGTGGCAAGATATGAGTACCTGGCTGCATGATGGAAAAGCAAACTTCGGGCGCATGATCTCTGATATGTACCAAAGGAAGTTGGCTCAGGGCCTGAGCTGTAGCAGGGCATTGTGCTAAATGGTCATTATAAGTCTTTCCATGACGATGGAAAAAGTATGCATCCCAGGCGCCGCCATCGGTTAAAGATTTTCCTTCTTCGCCTTCCTGAAAAGGTTTGAAATCCTTCGCCTGACTTTGGAGTTGCCTCAGCTCTGCCTGAATACTGGCAGTGGCGCTTTCGTATTGTTCAGCAAAAGACAAGACATTGCGTTCAAAGACCGGAGCCAGAGGTAAATCCGGTACATATAAGTAGTTAGGCTGTTGTCTGGGATCGGCCAGTACTAAAGGCAGCTCGCCTGTGTACATTTGTATCGCTTTAGTGACCCGGCTCATCTCTGCCTTACCGTATTTTTGCCAGATAGGTTCCAGCCAGTGGTAGCCCAGGTTAATTTTATAAGTATTAATAAAACCAAGAGCGTAAGCCACATATTGACGGCACCAGGGGGCTGTGGACGCTTCATTTAGCCAGAAACCTCTGGCTTGGGCAGTTTTAACAGCAATGAGGTATTGTCGGCCCGCACCAAACATATCTCCCTGCAATTCCAGAGCTCTGGCATAGAGCAAGCGACTGGAATAGGCACTTGGCAGAGTTTCCAGTAGTACAGCTAAAGAGGCACCTGAAGGGTCTGTCCCTGATAATTGCGCCAGACTCTGGGCAAGTATTTGATGCAACTGCAGATCGGCCGGTTGGATCGCCAGTAATTGTTCACAGTAAAAAATAACCTGACTGTGGTGGTTCTGCTTGAGATAAATTTGGATCAGGGTCTGCAGGGCATAGCTGTTAGTGGGCTCTTGCCTGAGAACTTCTTCACATAGAGGACGAGCCTCATCAAGAGATTTTGCTGTTATAAGGTTTTGAATATTAACGGATAAATCTGAAACGCTTAGCATTATAAAACGGGTCCTGACGGATATATCGAGTCAGACTGCCACAAAGTTTTGCCAATAACCAGAGCAGGTTTTATAAAAGTTGCGCGGGATCAATATTTAACTTTATTCAACTTTGCCGCTGATTCTGACCAGGTGTGGAGTTGACAAGAGTGTATTTGCCTTGCGGTCTGCTGTTTTATGGAAAAATCATCACGCCGTTTCGGGTTTGAGTTTCAACATCATGGTAGTGCCGCAGAATCATTTGCCACTTCTCGGCGATAAACTGCTGTTCGCCGCTGGTCTTAAGCTTATCAGCCGCCTGACGCCAACGTTCGACCAGATGCATGTCAGAGCCTTTTTTTGACATCAGTAAATAAACATCAGAGCGTTTTAACTGATAAACGGCTTTGACGTCTTGCAGATCCAGCCCTTCTTCTAACAATAAATGTTGAATACCCTGACTTTCATAAGCTATTAGATTGAGTCGGCCTGATTGCAGGCGTTTGATATTTTGCTGGTGATTTACTGAAGGGTGCAGATTATTGAAACCTTGCTGGATCAACCATTCTTCTCTGATGTCACCCCGAACCACCCCTATGGCGTTCACTGTTTTTAGCTGTTGCAAATTTTGAATTTGAATAGGATTGGAGCTTAACGCGTACACGGACCAGGTTTTAACACTCAGTTGAGTTATCCAGTGAAACTCTTGTTCTCTGGACTCTGTTCTGGAGAAACTAAACAACAGAACGTTGGGTTCAGTGCGCGCTATGTGAATGGCGCGGGCTTCAGGCATAACTTCGATCAGCGTCTTGTCGTCCAGGATCCGTTGTATCGCCTGAACGACCTCAACCGAAAAACCAGTCAGTTGGCCGTGACTATCCAGATAACTGGCCGGTGGTTCTACCACAGTAATAATACGCAGCGCCTGACTTTCGCTGCCTAAGCTGAGACATAACAAATACAGCCCAACAATCCATCGCATCTTATGCTGTCTCTGATGAAGAAACTCTGTGTTAGGTATAGTGCAGAATTATCCACACTGGCAAGCAAAGCTCCTGTATTGTTTAAGATAGTCCGGTAAGGCGTTTAAGTTGTGCCGTTGGCAGCAGAATAATTAAATTCCCCAAAGCCACTATGCACACACCTATAAGTGCACACCAGCTCCAATGGTAGTTCTCAAAAATAGTGGAGATACCTAAAGCTACGATAGGGAATAGCACCATAGTGTAGGCAGCTTTGGCCGGACCTATGCGACCTACGAGAGTCAGATAGGCTCCGAAAGCTAAGACTGAGCCAAATAATGACAGGTACAGCAGGGATAAATTAAAACTCAGGCTGGTCGAAAGGACCGGTTCAATTCCCTGCACCAGAGCAAGTATTGCCATCATCAAAGCACCATAGCTCATACCAAATACATTGCTTTGCACCACAGGTAACTGTTGTTGTTGATTTTTTGATGACAGCATATTGCCAAGCGAGGCGATGTAAGTACCTGCAATACTTAATACTAAGCCCCAAAGGGCAGAGCCGTTACTTTCAAGGCCTGCAAGTTCAGGCCAGAACACAAAAGCTATACCCAGAATGCCCAGTAAGGCACCAAGCAGAGTTTTAATCTCAACAGGCCGGTCAAAAAACAAGGCGCCATTGAGAATATTCATCAGCACAATACTGGAGAAGACCACAGCAATAAGACCACTGGTAAGATCAGAAGTGGCCAGATAAATCAGCAGATAGTTTAAGCAAAATAAAAACAGCCCCTGCAGCGCCATCCAGCCATGCTGTTGGCGACTGAATCGCAGTGGCAGTTTGCGCCACAGGCACCAAAACCAAAGTAACAGTGCCGCCAAACCAAACCTATAGGCGATAGACCACATTTCAGGTACGTCGCCGAGCTGAAACTTAATAGCAAAAAAAGTCGAGCCCCAGATCAAAACTGTTGCCAGATACAAGGTAATAGAATGGGTCAGCATAATGCCTCGGTTCAAACTGCTTAATGCAAAGGGGTGAGCTAAAACCCTGATAATTGAGTTTCAACATCGCGTTGCGCTTTGTGCTGAAAGTCTCGTTGTACTATAGCCAGGGCGGCTAGTATCTGAGCCGCAGGCAGATCCTGCTGCTCCAGCAGCAAGATCAATTCTACCGCCAATTGCACCTCTACAGGGGCGTCGGTTAAAGCTGGTATATCAGTTCTTGTCACGTTGAGTGTCTAAAAAAGCTTTGGCTTTGGCGACGGCTTCACGCACTTTCATTACCATTTCAAAGCGTTCGGTCTGAGGCAGATAAAACGCCATATCAACTTCATAACGGATATATTTAGGTGGTAACTGATTCAGCACTATACAACACAGGTCCGCCAGATATTCTGCGTCGTAGTCTTGATCCAATCGCAATTCAACTAAATGGTCCAGCAGAAGTTTTTCATAATAATTATGGATATCGTCATCTAACTTCATCTGTTACTCCTGGTGTGCCTGAACTCGATGTTCCGGCCTTGTCATCGCTTAATGAAACTGAGTCTAAGCATAATCAGT
>NZ_JAIWOI010000018.1 GCF_020217005.1 Rheinheimera sp.
TCAGTTATAAAACGCTACCAGCAGATGTTAACTTCAGGTCCGCCTGTTAGAATAGTGCGGTCAAAACAACAGGCTTCGACCTAAGATTAAGAAAATGCAAAAGAATACAACCCCTTGCTACTACGGTGACTACCTGCAACTGGACAAAATTTTAACAGCTCAGGCACCGGAAAGCGCGAAGTATGCCAATGAAGCTCATGATGAAACTTTATTTATTGTGGTACATCAGGTCTATGAATTGTGGTTTAAACAAGTACTGCATGAACTCAAGGCCGTGTTAGCTGTTTTTGCCACTGATGAAGTTAAAGACCAGCAACTGACAGGTGTGGTGCATAAACTCAAACGCGTGATCACTATTCAGCAGTTAATGAACCAGCAAATTGGGGTGATGGAAACCATGACGCCGCAGGATTTTATGTCCTTCCGCGATTATTTGGTGCCGGCTTCAGGTTTTCAGAGTGTGCAGTTTAAAATGCTGGAAATTGGTTTGGGTTTAAAAAGTGAATATCGCATCGACTTTGACAAAAACTCCTTTTACAGCCGCTTAAATGAAAAAGACCGGTTGTTTTTAGAAGGCTTGGAAACTCAGCCAAGTTTGTTTGAGCAAATAGAAAAATGGCTGGAGCGTATGCCATTTTTACAATTTGGCGATTTCAGCTTCTGGCAGATGTACCAGAGCGCGACTGAAAACATGCTGAATGAAGACGAAAGCACTGTGTTGTCGATAGAACAGATTGCTGAACATGAACGCGAAATGCAGCTGAAAGAAATTATCAATACCAGAGCCAAATTCGCCGCTTTGCTCGACAAAGATAAATACGCTGAATTACAGCAACAAGGCAGCTTCCGCTTAAGTCAGCGCGCTATGCTGGCAGCGTTGTTTATTACTTTGTATCAGGAAGAGCCGGTATTTAACTTGCCATTCCAGGTGCTGACCTGTCTGACTGAAATCGATGAAAATATGACGATATGGCGTTATAAACACGCCATGATGGTGCAGCGTATGCTGGGGACTAAAATTGGCACTGGTGGTTCCTCGGGTCATGATTATTTAAAACGCACCACAGAAAAGAACCGTATATTCACCGATTTATTCCATATGGCTACCTTCCTGCTGCCAAAATCGGATTTACCTGAACTGCCTTTCGCTGTGCGCAAACAGTTGGGGTTCTATTTCTCAGGTGCGCAGCAGGTCTAGTATCGGCGATGAAAATGTAGGGGCAGGGTTTATCCTCGCCCCTCTATTGATACCGCGGTGCCCGTTGACGGGCCGGGACAAGCCGCGGCCACTGCAACCCGACAGTCTTTCAATTCAGGTCCGCAGGGCATGAAACCAGCGGTTTGTATTTGGTAATGACACACCGCTGATTTTGAAGGCCGCATAAAACAATTGCAGATGAATTTGTGTTAATGCAGCAAGATCACGCTGATAACCCCCACCAATGACAGCTGCCACCGGAATACCCCTGTTGAGGCATTCGCTCAACACATACCAATCCCGCTTTGCTACTCCCGCTGTACTAATATGCAAAAGCCCCAAATCGTCCTGCTGATGAATGTCGATACCTGCATCATAAATGACTAAATCCGGCTGATGGATGCGTAACAAATAATCCAGACTTTGTGTGACTGCTGCCAGATACTCGTCATCGGTACAGGCTGTGGCCAAACCTAAATCCCAGCTTGACTGTTGCTTACGGGCAGGGAAATTCTTCTCACCATGCAATGAAGCGGTAACTACAGCAGGTTCATCGGCAAAAATCGCGGCAGTGCCATCGCCCTGATGCACATCACAATCAAAAATCAGCACTTTATCCACACCCTGAGTTAAGGCGTAGCGTGCTGCTACAGCTAAATCATTAAACAAGCAAAAACCACTGCCCTCACTGGCAAATGCATGATGATAACCACCACTTAAATGCAAAGCTAAACCTTGCTGCAAAGCAAGTTGAACCGTTTTTACTGTGCCACCTACAGAGGTTAAAGAACGGGTAACTAATTGCTCTGACCAGGGAAAACCTATACGTCGCATGGCCTTGCTATCGAGCTGACCAGAGATAAGCTGCTCTGTATAAAATGCCTGATGCACTGATAATAACTGCTCAGTACTGGCGATTTCAGATGAAGTGAAGTATTCAGAGGGTACACCCAGCTCTAACAAAGCCTGATATAGCGCCTGATATTTACCTATCGGATAGCGGTGCTTATAGGGCAGTTCGAGCTGGCTATAGATAGGATGATAAATCAGCCCCGGCGGTTTTGTTCGGACCACTGAATTTCTACCTCAAGTTCACTAATGGCTTTGCGACACCGGCCTAATCGGGCGTGAATAGCCAATACTCTGTCTGCACTAGTGTCCGCTGAACCTCCGGATAACTGGCGCTGTTCCAGTTCCAGCATATCCAGTAGACGCCTTTCAAAGCCCTGATACTCAGACAGTTGCTGATAAAGCTCCTGAGTAGAGCGGCGTAATTGTCCCACCATCGCCTGAGCTTGTTCTGAGGCATTGGGAGAGGCGGGGCGCTTCTTGCCTTTGCCGGGTAAATACCTTAAGTCTTTGGTTTGAAAGGCACGGCTTAAGGCCTGAATTTGCGCGCTGAGTTTGGCCGCTAAAGCCTGAGCTGAGCTGGTTCGCTGTTCTGTGCTTGCTTTGAGGCGCTTGAGCATGGTTTCAGCTTCGAGCACATAGTCGGTTAAAAAAGGCGAATGAGATTGAAACAAATCACTGTCAAACCAGGCTTTTTGTTGCCAGTTGCTTTGTTTGCCATCAATAGCTTTGGCTTGCACAATCAGCTGTTTGAGTTGTTGCTCAAGCGCAGCCAATAAGTCTTTCATCCATTGCTCCAGGCTTGCCATAACAAGCGGGCGGTAATAGCTAATACCATAGTTAAAAACAGTGGCCGGATAAACTTACTGCCAAAACGAATGGCTGAACGGGCACCAAAATAGGAGCCGAGCATTAAACAAGCGCCCATTGCTAGCCCTAAGGCCCAATAAATATGACCCAACCAGGCAAAAGTCACTAAAGCAAATACATTGCTGACACAGTTCATCGAACGCGCTACACCACTGGTCAACAGCAAGTTTATTTTATACAGTGCCATAGTCGACACCATCCAAAATGAACCCGTCCCAGGACCGGCCAGGCCATCATAAAAACCTAAGCTAAAGCCCTGAGTTCTTTGTCGCCAGAAATGTGCAGAGGTTTGCTCTGGTAAGGTCAATTGGTCGTCTGGCTGCATTTTTACCAGCAGGCTGTACAAGGCGGCTATCACGATAAAAAACGGGATAATACGCTCCAACCATTCTTTACTGATTAGATCCACAACCAAAGTGCCACATATTGCGCCAACAGCGGTGAATATCAAAGCTGTGCGCCAGTAGGCCGGATCAAAAAGCTTACGCCTGTAATAGGTGACTGAAGCAGTAATAGAGCCAAAAGTAGCAGCCAGTTTATTTGTTCCCAGAACCAGGTGGGGGGGTAAACCTGCGGTTAGTAGCGCAGGTACTGTCAATAAACCTCCACCTCCGGCTACAGCATCAATAAAACCTGCCACTAAAGCTACCGCACATAAAGCCGCTACTACCCAAAGGTCTAAACCTAATTCCATCTTTACTCTTCAATAGTTTGTGAAAAGGGGGGCAAGGCTTTCAGCATTGCCTTGCCGTAAGTTTTGGTCACTAAGCGTCTGTCTAAAATTACAATACGGCCATGGTCCATTTCCTGCCGCAGCAGTCTACCACAGGCCTGCACCAGTTTTCGTGCTGTTGCTGGCACCGTCATTTGCAAAAAAGGATTGCCTCCACGTTTGGTAATAGCCTCCGACAGCGCTTCTTCTAAGGGGGAAGAGGGTACTGCAAAAGGTAATTTAGTGATCACCAGATTCGTAAGCAAAGCCCCGGGTAAATCCAAACCTTCTGAAAAGCTTTGGGTGCCACATAAAATGCTGCCTTCGCCAGCTTTGACTTTCAGCGCATGCAGTTCCAGCAGGGACTGACGGGATGCTTCTCCCTGCACTAAAAACGACCAGCCTTTAGCGCGCAGTGCTTCTACTACTTTCTGCATTTGCCAGTAGGAGGCAAATAGCACCAGGTTGCCAGCTTTTTTCTGCAGATACTGTGGCAGTTTGCTAATTAGCTCGTCAGTAAAGGCATCACTGCTGGGATCAGTGAGCATTTTGGCTAACAGCAAACTGGCTTTGTTTTGATAATCAAAAGGAGAGTCAACTTTTAATGTTTTCAATCCGGGGTGCTGCGCAAGGCCTAGTTCTTGTGTGATGTAGTCAAAACTATTGAGGGTAGTTAAGGTGGCAGAGCAGAGCACTGTAGCGAAAGCCTGACTAAATAATAAATCGTCCAGTAAAAAGCTGACTGACAAAGGGCTGGCATAAGCGCTGCTTTGCTGATGCTCTTTTTGATCTTGAGTGACCCAACGTGCCTGATTCACATGTTTTTGCTGTGGCACTGAATACAAACGCCAGAGTTCTGATTGTTGCTCTAATCTGTGTTCTATGGCCGTGAGTTCAAATTGCAGCGGCAGCACCAGCTTAGGTGCAACTTTATGTTCAGTGGCGGCTTCGGATAAGAACTGTTGCAATTTTTCCACTGCAGATAAAGCTTTACCGCTTAACTCGGCTAATTGATCTGCGTTTGACTCAAAGGCCTGTGGTAAGACCGCATCAGCAAAACGGTAATGTGGCTCTTTGGCAAACCAAAGGCTCTGATTCAACTCAATTTGATGCTGCACGGGTTTGAGTTGTTTTAAGAAGTCTGCAACATACTCATCCAGTTTTAATACTTCCGTCATAGCGCCGTGCTGTGGCAACACACCAGCGAGTTGCTGAGTCGTCTTCTTTAGTTTCTCCAGATACTGAGTGGGAAAATGAAGTGGGGCATAGGCTGAGAAAAAGTCGCGACCACTATCGGGTAGATGGTGAGCCTCATCTATCACATAAATGCATTCCGCTGGTTCCGGCAGTATTTGCGAGCCAGCGTCTAAATCTGCCAGCAACAACGCATGATTGACTACTAATACAGTACTGCCTTCAATTTCGGCTCGGGCTAAATGAAAAGGGCATTGATGGTGCGCGGGGTTGGCTTTACTGCAGTGTGCCGGATCCGAAGCTATGCCGTACCAGTGTTCATCAGCAATAGGCTCTTTTAAGCTGTCTCTGTCGCCCAGCCAATGTCTTTGTTGCCAGTTGCTGAGTAACTGCTGTAGTAAAGATGCTGGCGCCGTGCTTTGAAATAAAGGTAATAAATCAGGCTGTTGCAATTGCTGACGGATTTTTTCAATGCAGGCATAGCGTTGACGACCTTTTACCAGACAAAACTCAAATTTCAGCCCGCTGTACTTTAGAAAAAAAGGTAAATCTTTTTGCACCAGTTGTTCTTGCAACGCTACAGTGGCGGTCGCTATCACCAGAGTTTTTTTATGCTTTAATGCAAAGGGAATAGCCGCCATTAAATAGGCCAGCGATTTACCTGTCCCTGTTCCCGCTTCCACTAATAAGGTTCTGTCGTAGTTGTGGTAACTGCCTGCCAGGGTATTGGCAATTTCTGCCACCATTTTGTTCTGGCCGGGACGAGGCTGGTAATTCGTCAGATTGCTTTTTAGCTGCTGATGAATTTCACGAATTTGACTTTTTAGAGCATCAGTAAGCATTAAAACATCTGGATAAAAAAACAGGGGTTCATGATAAGTCAGCTTTTAATTGATAGCAATAATGACTTTACCGATAAAAAGGGCGGTTTTTATCGGCGAATAAATGAAAAAATTTGACTTATGAGTCGTGGAGTTAAGTTTACAAATTTTAGCGACGAAATTAGTAAAAAGGCAAAATTGGTTAAAATGAAGTCTGATTTTGAGCGATAAATGAACTTTTTGGGGGTTAAATATCGATGTATTTTAAAAATACACCCAGTATATTAACCATCTATGCTTAAAAATGATTAGATTGTCGGGGTCGTTGACAACACCAATGGAAATTTGTTCCGTAAAAGCTGTTGACCATGTTGAAAAATTGCGTTTATTATCGGGTCGTTGTTTTCGGGGTCCACCTCGATTGCGAAAAGTTCGGAGTTCCAATCGCCGTAAAGGTTGGTCATCGTAAAAATAGAATCACTAGATAGTGGTCCAGGGAGAAAAACATGTTTACAAATAATAAATTATCAAAGGCAGTGCGTTTAGCAGTTGCTTTTGGTGCCGCCTCTACAGCTGCATTCACGGGATCAGTAAATGCACAAGAAGCTGAAGAAGCTAAAGATGTTGAACGGATTGAAGTTACTGGTTCTCGTATCAAACGTACTGACTTAGAGTCTGCAAGCCCAATCACAGTATTTACTGCTGCTGATATCGAAGCTTCTGGTCACGTTACTCTGGAAAAATTCGTTCAGTCTTTACCAGCAGTAAACGGTGCAGCTCAAGGTTCTAACGTAAACAACGGTAGTGCTGGTAATGCTACTGTGTCTTTACGTGGTTTAGGTTCAGGTCGTACTCTGGTACTGATCAACGGCCGCCGTTTTGCTTCAAGCGATTTAAACTCTATTCCTCTGTCATTTGTTGAACGTGTAGAAGTTCTGCGTGACGGTGCTTCAACTGTATACGGTTCTGATGCTATCGCTGGTGTTGTTAACTTCATCACCAAAACTAACTTCGAAGGTACAGAAGTTAGCGCTCAAACTGATATGACTGGTGAAGGCGATGGTGAGACTTACAAGTTCTCTGTGACTACTGGTGCTTCCAGTGAAAAAGGTAACGTTGTTCTTGCTTTAGAATACAGCAAGCGTCTGCCTATTTCTCAAGGTGACCGTGACTTCTCAGCTTGTGCTTACGCAGATGATGGCGAAGGCGGTGTTGAATGTGTGGGTTCAGGTACTGGTGCTGACGGTACGTGGCGTTCTAGCGCTCCAGGTAACTACTACACAGCTTCAGGTGCCGGTGGTTCTACAAGCTGGATCGTTGACCCTGTGACTGGTTTAAACCGTAAGCTGACAAGCGCAGACACTTTCAACTATGCAGCTGTAAGCTACATGGTTACTCCACAGGAAGTGTTCAGCATCAACGGTTCTGGCCGTTATGAATTAACTGACAGCACTCGTATTTTCACTGAAGCTGGTTTCACTAACCGTCAATCTAACCAGTTAATGGGCGCTGAAGGTACATTCTGGGGACAAGTAGTTCCTGCTGATCACCCGGACAACCCAACTCGTTTTGATATCAACGGTAATGCAGCAACTCCTACTGCTGTTACAGTAAACCGTCGTTTATTCGAAACTGGTGGTCGTGCCTTTACTCAAGACTTCTCTGATTACCGTATGGTGATTGGTTTCGAAGGTGACTTCGAAAACAACTGGTCATGGGATACATCTTTTAACTACGCTCGTTATGTAGATTCACGTATTGACTTCGGTCGTGCTAACCCTAAACGTTTCCTGACTTTAACTAACCCTACTGCTTGTGCGGCTGATGCAGCTTGCCCAGGTTTATGGAACCCGTTCAAAGCCGGTACTTTAACTGATGCAATGATCGATTACGCTTTCCTGCCAAACTCACCAGTAGTTCGTGGTGTAACTAAGCAGTTCCAGGCTAACTTAAGCGGTGACTTTGGTGACTTCGAATTACCAGCAGGTCCAGCTGCGTGGGCTTTTGGTGTTGAAAGACGTTGGGAAGATTACCTGAACCAGCCAGACGGCGCTGCTATCATCGGCGAAATCTACTCAGTAGTAGGTGAGAAGACAGAAGGTCAATACGATCTGAACGAAGCTTACTTAGAATTAAGCGCTCCGTTACTGGCTGACTTACCAATGGTTGAAAGCCTGAACTTATCTGCAGCTGTACGTCGTACTGACTACAACTTCCTGAGCGCGGCTTCTAACACCAAGTTAGGTTTAGAGTGGACTCCTTTTGATGGTTTATTAGTACGTGCTACTAAAGCTGACGGTTTCCGTGCTCCAAGCATCTCTGAACTGTATGCTCCTCAAGCTGAGTCAAACCTGAACTACGCAGAACCTTGTACTAACTATGCAACTGGTACTCAGTCTGCAAACGTGAAAGCAAACTGTGCTGCTGAAGGTTTACCAGGTAACTTCACTCTGACGTCTAACCAGGCTAGTTCTTTAACTGGTGGTAACCCAGATTTGACTCCTGAAGAGTCAGAAAGCTTAACTATGGGCTTCGTATACACGCCGTTTGATAACTTCAGCTTCGCAGTAGATTACTTCGACATTGAAATCACTAACGGTATCGGTACTGCTGGTACTAACAACATCGTTACAGCCTGTTATGAAAGTGCAAACTTCTCTAGCCCGCTGTGTGCTCTGATGGTTGGTCCTGGCGCGTTACCAACTCCGGCAGCTCCGCACCCAACTTCACCACGTCGTGACGCTTTAGGTGCTATCTCTGGTGTTCTGGTTACTAACGCTAACCTGTCAACTTTCGAAACTTCTGGTGTTGACTTCGATACATCTTACAGCTTCGATTTAGGTTCAGGTCGTCTGAAAGTACGTTTAGACGGTACTTACTTAGAGAACTACTCATACGTACCTTTCGCAGGTGAAGCTGAGCTGAAATATGCTGGTAAGTATGCAGAAGACCAATGGGAAACCAGCCCGGCTGCGTTCTCTAAGTTACGTGCTAACTTAACAACGTCTTACACTACAGATGCATGGTCTGCAACCTGGATGATGCGCTCTATGTCAGGTGTTGATGCGTTAACTCCAACAGAAGGCAACACTAGTGATAGCACTGGTACAGTTGTGTATAACGACTTACAAGGTAGCTACTACTACGACAACATGACCTTTACATTAGGTGCTCGTAACTTACTTGATAAGAAACCACCATATGTAACTGACTACGGCGATATGAACACTCTGAACGCGTCATACGATACTGCTGGTCAGTACTGGTATGCTCGTGTATCAGCTAAGTTCTAAGCTGAACTACTGAAAAAAACCAGCCTTATGGCTGGTTTTTTTTTACCTTATTACGGCATAAAAATGATCTGCCGCAAGACGGTTCTTTGTGGTAAAACCTAGACTGATAAAAACAGACTGCGATAAATAAGAAGTGATGAAACAGTTAGATTCCGCTCAGTTAATGCAACAGGCCTTAGGCTTTTATCAGAGCCAACAATACCAGCAAGCTAGCCGGCTTTTACAGATCCTGGCATCACGTCATAAGGATCACGTGCAGGTATGGCATTTAAAAGCACTGACAGAGCGTAAGTTAGGTCTGGATCAGGATGCTTTTCATTCTTTTGAATATGCTTTTAAGTTACAGCCTGACAATCCAGAGCTGTTAAATAATTTCGCAAATTTACTCAAGCGTCTCAAGCAGGAAACAAGAGCTTTAACTTTGTTCCGCCGCGCTATTGTGCTGCAGCCTGAGTATTTTGACGCTCATTACAATGCAGCTTTGTTGCTGCAAGAACAGCGTAAAGTACAGGAAGTTATTCCTCTATTACAAAAGGCGCTGAGTTTAAAACCAAAACATCCTGATGCAATTTTGGCTCTGGCGCAGGCTTTTGAAAAAAGCGGCAGAGTGGCGGATGCAGAGCAGCTATTGGAAACTGCTGTGGCCGAACAACCCGCCCAGTTGAAATTATGGCTTATGTACTCAATCACGCTGAGGCATCAGGGAAAGTACAAATTTGCGCTTGAGCAATTAGGTAGAGCTGTGGCTATTAACCCGGCTGATTTGGCGTTAAAACGTGAGTACGCGACAATCTGCTATTTAGCCGGAGAGATAAAAACTGCGATATCACAAGTCAGAGACTTATTACAGCAGTTTCCGACCGAGGCGTCTTTGTACCATTTACTGGCAGATTTCAGATGGCTGGCCGGTGAAGACGATTGCTTTAGTCACTACGAACAGATCTTAAAACTACAGCCACAGTTACTGCATTTGTATGGGCCTTATATACAGAAGCTGATTAAGGCAAATGCGATGAAAAAAGCAGAGCAGATCACCGACCTGTATCTGGCGCAACAACAAACA
>NZ_JAIWOI010000003.1 GCF_020217005.1 Rheinheimera sp.
ACAGTGTTTTACCACGACTATCAGGGCGTACGTTTTATTGTGCTCAATTCCACTGCCGCAGTGGAAGATGAAGCGCAAGCAAAACTACAGGCTGACTGGTTAAAGCAGATACTGTCGAATAACCCAAATCGCTGGACTATTGCTATCTATCATCACCCAATGTTTTCGGTGTCTTTAGGGCGGGATAACCCACGACTGCGTCAGTACTGGCAGCCTTTATTTGACCAGTACAAGGTCGATCTGGTGCTGCAGGGCCATGATCATGTGTATGGCCGCTATCAACCGGATGGTAAAGGCCCTGTCTATATGGTGTCTGTTGCCGGGCCCAAAATGTATCTGGTGTCAAAACAGGCCCGGGCTCAAATGGCTCAGGTCGGTGAAGATACTCAGTTGTTTCAGCAGCTTGATATCAGCGAAAACCAGCTCAAAGTAAAAGCCATGACAGTGACTGGTCGCTTATACGACAGCTTCACCTTAAAGCGTCAGAGCGATGGTTCGAACCTGTTGCAGCAACAATTTAAAGCCAAAGTGGCCAACTGCAGCAATAAGACCATTGCAGACAATAAATGCTGGCAAGGCACAGAATTCAGCGCTGCAGAGAGCGCCGGGGAGAAAAAATGAAATACTCTATAATTCCAACTTTAGTTACGGCAGCTTTGCTGCTGTCCTGTCAGGCGCAAAGCCAACACAGCGTTGCAGTTGACCCGGCTGCAGCTGTGTATGCAGAGCTCATTACCACAGTGGGGCAGTTTCAAAGTTCAGCTAACGCCTTAGTCTGGCAAGATGGCAAAGGGGCTGTGATCCAACAATGGCCTGGTGTATTTCGCCGTTTAAAAGCTTTGCCTCAAACCGATGGCTCCGTGCTATTGGCTGCTATTGAAACGGAAAGCAATCAGCTGCACTGGTGGCAACTGCAAGGCAAAACAGTACAGCGTTCTGGCAAGCAGTTGGTCAGCCAACTGGTGGTGGACGATTTATGCTGGTATCAAAGTGCACAAAACAAACAACTCAGCCTGTTTTTAATAGGCGACAGAGGTTTGGGGGAGCAGTGGTTACTGGCACAGGATGCAAAATTTTTAGCCGCACCTTTGTCTATCCGTAACTTAAATCTGCCGACTGATGCCACGGCCTGTGCTGTGGATCAGCAAAAGGGCACTTTGTATTTGGCTGAAGGGGCGACGGCGCTTTGGTCTTATAACGCCGAAGTGGAAGCGGATGAAAGCCGCACGCTGATTGATGTTCAGGCGCCTTTTGGCAAATTAACGGGTGAAGTCAAAGCGCTGGAGTTCACGTCAGATCACACGTTACTGGCCCTCCAGGAAGAGCCTGCGCTGCTGCAAAGTTATCAAACTCAAGGTGATGCCTTGGTATGGCAACAGAGTAAAGCTATCACAACACTGGAGACAGCTGAGCAGTTAGGCCTGTCTGCTGGTCTCTTGTCTGTGGTCAGTGAAGATGGTCAGCATCTGCAATTAAAAGACAAAGCCTATCAAGCGCAAGCTGCTGTGTTACCTGAGTCAGTCACTTTGCCGATGCAGCAGCTGAGTCCAACCCTGGAGACTGCCGCTGTTAGCTACAGAGGCGACGCCATAGACGACCCCGCGGTGTGGCAGGATGCGAAAAATTCTGATAACAGCCGTATTTTAGTCACAGACAAAAGAGCTGGTGTGGCCGTTTACTCTATGAAAGGCGAACAGCTACAGTTTTTAACTGTGGGGCGGGTAAATAATATCGACCTGCGTTACGGCCTTGAGTATCAGGGGAAAAAACAGGATATAGCTGCAGCAACCTTAAGAGCCGATAACTCGGTGCAGCTATTTGCCATAGATGCACAAGGGCAAGTGAAAACAGCCTTGAAGTTTGCCACGCCTTTTACTGACATTTATGGCTTGTGTTTGTATCAATCAAAACGCAGCGGCCAGACTTATGTTTTTGCCAATGACAAAGATGGCACAGTGTTGCAGTACCAGATCAGTTCGAATGGCCAGAACTGGAGTGCTAAAGAAGTACGTCGTTTAAAAGTGCCAAGCCAGCCTGAAGGTTGTGTGGCAGACGATCAAAATGACCTGCTGTTTTTGGGTGAAGAAGATGTAGGGATTTGGCGTTTTGCGGCTGATGCTAAAGCGGATACCAAAGGCGAACTGGTAATTAAAGCCGATGGCGATGTGCTGGTGGCTGATGTCGAGGGCTTAGCTTTGTTACCTGGAAAAGCTGGAAAGCCATCCTATTTATTGGCATCCAGTCAGGGTAACGACAGCTATGTGTTGTTTCAGGCTTCAGCGCCTTACAAAGCAGTTGCCCGCTTTCGTATTCGTTTAAATGCAGAGCTCGGTATAGATGGCAGCTCAGAGACCGATGGCCTTGAGCTGACCACTTTGTCGCTGGGTAAAGGTTTTGAGCAAGGAGCGGTGATAGTGCAGGATGGCCGTAACCGAATGCCAGAACAAGGACAGAACCTGAAGCTGGTGCCTTTGCAGCAGATGCTGAACTTAATTCCGTCAGACTAAATTTTTGCCAAGCGCAGAAAAAAGGCCGGTGCTAAAATGAAGCACCGGCCTTTTCACACGTCCTGCCAAATTAAAATAAACACAAACAGATCAAAATTAACATTTACCCTTTTTCGCTTGCCCTGGTGGGCAATGTTTGCCGTGTCCCTGACCCTCGACTATTACGCCAGGCACTATCACTTTAGGCGGTTCAACTGTGACGCTGGGGCCTCTGACCGCACAAGCTGTTAAAGCTGACATCGAGCTAACAACAATAGCCACAACCAGATAGTTTCGCATTAGTTTACCTTTTTTCAGATCTAATTCGTTCAGCTTAGAATGACTTTGCCATATTGTACAACCGGGCTTTCACGTTGGATCAGTGATGATAATGTCGGTTATGTTTTTTGTGGCTTTTATGGTAGTGCCTGTCCTGATAATAATGGCGTTCTTCCACGACCACGATCGCAGGTCTGGGTTCAACTATCACAGCCGGGCCATAATAAACCGGAGGTTCAACCCACACCGTAGGGCCACGCACTGCACAACCTGTCAAAGTCAGCAGCGCGGCGATAGTTGTGGTCATCAACAATGCTTTTTTCATCATAAGCTCCGTCTGTTAATCTGACAGGTAGTAGTCGACTGTCGCTACCACTCTGACTTTTTTGATATAAGGGGTATTGCTGTCACGGTCAGTAATGCTGAACTGACCCTGACTTGCTGTCTTAATTTTTCCCAGTTTACTGTCAGAATCTGCGGCAAATTTGGCTGCTACTTCACGGGCATTTTGAGTCGCTTCTGCAATCATGTCGGGTTTCAGTTCATTTAAACCGCTGAAAATAAACTCTGGTTTACTGTCGTAATCCTGGCCAGCTATGGCAATACCGGTTTTACTCAGCTCCAGTAACTTGGCCATGGCCTGATGCACTAAATCTACGTTGCTGCTGTAGACTGTGACGGTAGAGCTGGCTGTGTAACGCATCTGATTGGCGTTAGGGTCGTAGTAGCCAGCCTGACGATCGACAATCTGTGGCAGAGCCACGGTAATTTCTTTTTGACTAAAGCCCTGCAACTTTAAAAACGCCTGAATTTGCTCGTTTTTACGCTCGACGTTTGCCACCAGAGTGGTCAGATTATTGTCGACGTCGTTAAATTTGATTGGCCAGATCACAGTGTCTGCAGCCACATCACGCTCGGACAGGCCTTTCACCTGAACTACACGTTCCATAGACCTGAATTCAATCAGGCCTTTAGCTAAGATGGCGCTACCTGCGACCAGACCTGCGGCTAGTATTGCGGCAGCAACCCATGAACGGGACTGTTGCATAAAAACTCCTTAGATTTAATTAAGTTCAGTGTATGCAGATCAGCTGAATGGCTGATTAATGCTTTGAGTTCTTTGGGATTGGCAACAAAACAAACTGGTGCCTTTGCATCTGGCCCTTTATGATGGATGCCCAGACTTCTATTTAAGACGATTTTTTTATGCAAATTGAACAGAGTAAAGTCAGCTTAATGACGCCAACAGGGCCTATGTTGGTGTATCAATATCAGCCGCTGGCCGCAGCCACTGCGGGAAAAACTTATCCGGCTATATTGTTTTATTCAGAAATTTTCCAGCAAACAGCACCTATAGCCCGTAGTGCCGCCATTCTGGCCAGCCATGGTTTTGTGGTGCTGGTGCCTGAGATCTTCCATGAGCTGAATCCATTAGGCACAGTGCTGGCTTATGATGATGCCGGCAAAGACAAAGGCAATCAGGACAAATGGACTAAACCGCTGGAAAGTTACGACGCGGATAATCAGGCGATGTTGGATTATCTAAAGACCTTGCATTATGTCCGGCCTGAAGTGGGGGCTATGGGGGTTTGTATTGGTGGCCATCTGGCATTTCGTGCTGCATTGAATCCGGCGATTAAAGCGGCCTATTGTCTTTACGCAACGGACTTGCACAGCGACACTTTACCTTGTGGCGAAGGCCAGCAGACTTTAAGCCGTGCCGCTGATATTCAGGGCGAACTGGTGATGGTCTGGGGAAAACAGGACCCACATGTATCTGAGGAAGGACGGCAGAAAGTGTATCAACAACTGACGGCAGCCAAAGTACGTTTTAGCTGGTATGAATACAATGCTCAACATGCCTTTATGCGGGACGAAGGGGATCGTTACGATGCTGCATTAGCACTGCAAAATTACCAGCAGGCGGTTGCTTTGTTCCGTCAGATGTAGCTGTTTCACTGGCTTTGCTGACGGGTTAGGCCGTAAAATGGCGGCCTTACTAGCAAAGTATTTGAGTGCAGTTGGCAGACGATGAATTGTGTTGAATTTTTAGCCGGACGTTGTAATTCCTGTAGCCAACTGTCCGTGCCTTATTCAGATCAACTGGCGAAGAAACAGCAACAACTGGCTGATTTAATGGCGCCTTTTACAGAAGCGCAGTTATTGCCTGCAGTCGCAAGCCGTGAAGAGGGCTTTCGCACTAAAGCCAAAATGGTGGTGTCCGGCACCAAAGAACAGCCGGTGTTGGGCATACTGAATGGCCAGACCCCTGTCGATTTATCGGCTTGCCCTTTGTATCCAGACGCTTTTGCATCTGCTTTTGCTCTGATCAAAAGTTTTATTCAACGTGCGACCTTAACTCCTTATCAGCTCGAACAAAAGCAAGGTGAGCTAAAGCTTATTTTACTCAGTCAAAGTCAGCATTCAGGTCGTTTTATGTTGCGCTTTGTGCTGCGTTCGAAGAATTGTCTGGCCTCTGTACAAAAACATTTGCCCTGGTTACATCAGCAATGGCCAGAGTTAGAGGTTTGTTCTGTGAATATTCAGCCTGTGCATATGGCCATACTGGAAGGGCCGGAAGAAATTGTGCTGACACCACAAGAGGTTTTAAGGGAGGAATTTAATGGTATCCCGTTGTATTTAACTCCCCAGAGTTTTTTCCAGACCAATGCCTCTGTGGCAGCTGCTTTGTACGCTACAGCCAAAGAATGGGCTGAAGCTTTGCCTGTAGTGAAAATTTGGGATTTGTTCTGTGGTGTAGGAGGTTTTGGTTTACATCTGGCGGGCGCTGCACCACAACGCATGCTGACCGGTATTGAAATAGCGCCAAAGGCTATAGCCAGTGCAACCCGATCAGCCACTGAACTTGGACTGCAACAGGTCGATTTCAGAGCCTTAGATGCGGCTTCTTTTGCTTTGGCTCAGTTTGATGCACCTGATCTGCTGCTAGTGAATCCACCCAGAAGGGGCCTGGGTGCAGAGTTATGTCAGTCAATACTGGCGCTGCAACCTGGCTGGTTAATTTACTCCAGTTGTAACCCGGCCACTCTGGCTTCCGATTTAACCCTGCTGAGTGGGGATTACCAGCTGCTCAAAGTGCAGCTGTTTGATATGTTTCCTCATACTCAACATGCTGAAGTCCTTACTTTACTGAAAAGAAGTGGAAAGGGTTAAGTTATTCTGCAAGTTATATTTTTTCATTTGTCCTGTGCAATTTGGCTATCTACTGCTAAGTTTTTTATCAGTATTTTCATTTCCCTGATTTAGACCTTCCTCTGAGTTGTAGATTTGTTTTGAACCACTAAGGAGAGTGTTATCAATGCGCAAAAATTTACCTGTAACTGATAAGGAACGTACATTTCCGAAAGAGCAGCAGCTCATTTCTTCCACTGATATCAAAGGCACTATCGTGCATTGCAATGACGCTTTTGTATCTATCAGTGGCTTTAGCAGAGAAGAGTTGGTGGGCAAACCGCACAATATAGTGCGTCACCCTGACATGCCTGAAGCAGCTTTTAAAACTATGTGGAGCTATTTACAGCAGGGTAAACCCTGGATGGGATTGGTGAAGAACCGCTGTAAAAATGGCGATTACTATTGGGTAAACGCATACGTCACCCCGGTCACTGAGCATGGGCGTGTGGTTGGCTACGAGTCAGTGCGCACTGTGCCGGATAGGGCCCAGGTCGCTCATGCCGAACAACTCTATAAAGCTATAAATGCTGGTAAAACGACCAACAAAGCCGGGTCAGATGTGACTGCCGATCTGCGCTGGTCTTTGTTACCTGTTATCGCCGCCATTATCTCTGTGATTTTATGGTGGACTTTAGGCTCTGGTGCAGCAGCTGTTGCTTTTGCTTTGACGGCTGTGCTGGGTTACGGCACTGGCATTGTGCGGTATAAGCAATCACTTAATGGCTTACTTGAATTAATGCCAAAAGCTTTTACCGACCCGCTGGCTGTTGCGTCTTACGCCAGACATCAGGGCAGGCAAGGACAACTTGAGGTGGCTTTACTGGCAGAAAGTGCACATTTAAATACAGTGTTAACCAGGATTGAGGATGCATCAACTAAAGTGGCTGTGCTGTCAGAACAAGTACGGAAATTATCAGTTGATGCGGCCGACAGTATTCGTAAGCAGCAAATGCAAACCGAGCAGGTTGCTACTGCGATGAATGAAATGACTACTACTATAGCCGAAGTGTCGTCCCATGTGCAGGACACTGCGACTAAAGCCGATGATGCAGATACATTAGCGCGTTCAGGCTCTGCGGTGGCAGGGCAAACCCGCGGAGCCATGCAGCAGTTACAAAAAACCGTCAATGATATCAGCCAGTCAGTCGCCGACCTGGCTGAGCAAACTAATAAAATTGTTGGTGCAGCACAGATCATTGAGCAAATAGCAGAGCAAACTAATTTGTTGGCATTAAACGCGGCGATTGAGGCGGCCCGGGCGGGAGATCAAGGCAGAGGTTTTGCTGTGGTCGCTGATGAAGTGCGACAATTGGCTTCCAGAACTACCGCATCAACCAAAGAGATTTATGAGATTATTCAACAGCTCTCAACTAAAGCTAAAGCATCTGTTCTGGTTGCGGAAAATGGTCGTAAGGATGCTGAAATGGGCGTCGCTCAGGTTGCCGAAGCAGAAAAGGCGTTGGAAGGTATCAGTGTCGCAGTCAGCAGCATTGCAGCGATGGCGGGACAGATGGCTGCAGCGGTGGAAGAGCAGGCTCATGTAGCTGAAGATATCAACCAGCAGATTGTCAGCATTTCTGATTTGGCAACTAAATCACTTTGCCAGGGTACTGCAGTGAGCGAAAGTGGTAAAGATTTACAGAATACCTCTGAGCAGTTACATGAATTGGTGGAGCGTTTCCGTAAAGTTTAATTGTCCTGACAGACTAAAACCGAGGGGCCCGGTTTTAGTCTTCAAATACCGATATGGCCTGTAACTGTTTAAAGTCAGTAACACCAGACAAGACCTTTAAAATGCCGTCCTGCACCAAGGTACGCATCCCATCAGCCACGGCCTGATGCTGGATCTTCTCTATACTGGCTTTGTGATAAATCAATTGCCGCACTTTGGCTGTTACAGGCAATAGTTCATGCACACCAACCCGGCCTTTATAGCCGGTTTGTTCGCAAGCCACGCAGCCCTTGGCTTTGTAGAGAGTTAACGCAGTGTTTAACTCTAGCTCTGCCGCAAAAGCTTCACCATAATGCCGTTGAATAAAGTCCAGCTCCAGTGAGTCAGGTTGATAAGCTTCTTTGCATTTACTGCATAAAGTGCGCACCAGCCTTTGCGCCAGTATACCTATACAAGCATCGGCAAAATTAATAGGGTCTATGCCAATGTCTATCAGACGGGTAATAGTTTCCGGCGCTGAATTAGTGTGCAGAGTCGACAACACCAGATGTCCTGTTAATGAGGCTTCAATGCCTGCGTGAGCTGTTTCTTTGTCGCGCATTTCACCTATTAGAATGATATCGGGATCAGCCCTTAAAAAGGCCCGCAACGCGACCGCAAAAGTTAAACCGGACTTGTTGTTCATCTGCACTTGCTGCAAGCCAGGCTGGGTAATTTCAACCGGATCTTCAGCTGTCCATATTTTTTTATCCGCTGTATTTAATTTGCCCAAAATGGCATGCAAAGTTGTTGTTTTACCTGAACCTGTAGGACCGACGACGAGCAACACTCCGTGTGGATGTTTAATCATTTGCGACATCATGTGGTAGTTACGCGGGCTCAGTTGCAACTTATCAAAAGGTAGTGCTTCGCCACTGGCTAAAATCCGCATTACAACGCCCTCTCCAAACACAGTGGGCAAAGTCGCAACCCGGACCTCTATGATTTTATTCGCCAGCTTAACGCTGAATTTTCCGTCTTGGGGCAGACGCTTTTCTGCGATATCCAGACGCGCCATAATTTTAATACGGGAGACGACAGGGGGCATTAAAGCAGGCGGGATCTGGATTAGCTCCCTGCATTCGCCATCTATGCGCAAGCGCACTCTGCTTGAGCTTTTACCTTTACCGGATTCAATATGAATATCGGATGCATTCAGTCGCTGCGCGTCCATTAAAACCCGGTTTACCAGCTTGACCACCACAGGAGTTTCTTCTGAAATAGCCTCGTCTTCTTGCTGAAAGTTTTCCAGTGTCAGATCGTCATCTGCTTCGTTTAATAAATCTCCTAATTCAGTTAAGTTAGTGTCTTGCTGGCCTTTGATGTAGTGCTCTATATCGTCAGGTAACGCAACGTAAATATCATAACTAAGTAGCCCTGTGGCTCGCTCAACTTCCATCAACGTGTCGGCATGATTTGGATTAGTCAAAGCTATAACTACTTTGCCGGACAGATCTTCGAGGATGACCAAATGATTTTTCAGCAGATAAGAGCGATTTAGTTTGTTGTTTAGTGTATGCAACTGATACTTATCAGGCTCAAAGTTAATAAAACTGACCTGGTAAAAAGCTTCCAGCGATAACCCTAATTGCTCTTTACTGATTTTGTAATCGCCGGTGAGCTTAGCTACTTGAGCTGTAAAATCCTGAGGGGGGTGGTTTAACTGCTGTAACTGGCTGGCTGAAATCAGGTTACGATGCTGTAAGTAGTCAAAAGGTCCTCTGGTTGCCCCGAGTTCATAACGAAATTTCTGACCTAATAACTGAGCCAGTTGAGTTGCTTTATCACAATGATCCTGACTAAAAGCGCCAGAGGTTTTCGCATTAATCAGCTGGATGACGCCTAGCAATACATTTTGTTCTGTTATAGGTACTGCCAGTACGGAGCGGGTGCGAAAGCCTGATTTCTGATCAAACTGGCGGGCAAAATTCAGTTTTGGATGGATATTCTGTAATTCCTGCGCATCGTAAGCGTCTTTAATTAATACTGATTTTTTACTTAAAGCGACATAACCCGCTATGGATTGTGGGCCTATAGGTACGCGGATTTCGGTCAGTTCAGTGCCTGTTTTGAAACGGGAATAAATGTCCTGACTGTGATAACTGCGCTGATAAATGGTGATGCGCTCTGCATCAAAGAGTTGCAGAATTTGTGCTTCCAGTTCGGGAAATACATCCAAAAAACGCTCAGAGTTATGGATAGACTGAAACAGTTCTAACAATTTCTGATAAAACGCCATAAAGCCCCTGCGCCAGACTACCGTTCGTCAAAGAAGGAAAAACCAGTTGCAGTCAGTCTAGCATAGGGGATGATTTTTGCCCTGGGACAG
>NZ_JAIWOI010000019.1 GCF_020217005.1 Rheinheimera sp.
GCAGAAGCTTTAGTCTACAAAGGCTTTTTACGCCGTAGCGCAGGTGACGCAGGTCAGGCGTTAAACTTTCTGCGCTCTGCGTTGCAGCAACAACCCGCAGATGCAGAAATCCGCAATGAAATGGCCTTATGTTATTTGTCGCAGCAGGCCAATGAACAGGCGTTGATGCAGTTTGAAGCACTTATTCAGGACTATCCTCATAATCAGGCCTGGTATGCCCATTATGCCGCCGCCTTAAAGTATCTTGGACAAAGCAATGCCTATCGGCAGTTGTATAATTACGATAAATTTGTCCAGGCAAGAGCTGTCGAACCCCCTGCTGGTTATACTTCAATACAGCAATTCAACCAAAGCCTGCTCTCTGTAATAGTTCCTTTGCATCAGACACAAAGACACCCACTGGATCAATCTCTGCGTTATGGCACTCAGACTGATGATCACTTATTTCTGAGGTCGGAACCGCAGATCCAGCAATTAGAGCAACAGCTCCGACAGCAAATAGCGTTGTATATTCAAAGCCTGCCTGACGATCAGACCCATCCATTTTTACGCCGAAAGTCTGACAATTTTTTATTCACAGGCGCTTGGTCTGTTCGACTGAATCAAAGTGGTTTTCATAAGAATCATTATCACAGTGAAGGTTGGATTAGTGGTTGTTATTATGTCGACATCCCGCCTGCTGTTGAAGAAAAAGGCCAGGGGTGGATCAAGTTTGGCCAGGCTGAACTGACGGAACAACTGGCAATGCAGCCAGATATTTTAGTTAAACCTCAAGCCGGAACTGTAGTATTGTTTCCATCAATGATGTGGCATGGCACTGAGCCTTTTTCTGGTCAGCATTACCGTGTAACAGTGGCTTTTGATTTAATTCCAACGGATTAGCTTTTTAAGGGGTATTTATGTTTTGGGGTCGCTTTAGTGAAGAGCAAGCTGCAGATAACAAGTTAAAAAATCACGCAGAAGCTATAGAAATGCCCAAAGGTGAAATGTATCTGGCGTCATGTATTAATATTTTACGTAATGTGTATGGATATGTGTTCTCCGTCGAAAAGGGGGTTGCCGTCGATAAAAGTGGCGGTTATCTGCCCCTTTATACTTACCCTACTATTGAATATCTGACTCAGTTTGATTTCCGAAAAAAGCGGGTATTCGAATTTGGCGCTGGCGCCTCCACTTTTTTCTGGATGGAAAGAGCAGCTGAAGTGGTTAGCGTTGAAAATAATCAGGATTGGTACACTAAGCTCAAGGCGCAAATTAAGCCTAATGTGAAACTAATCTTTGCAGAGAATGCTGACTTTCCGCTGGCTATCAGTAAACAGGAAGGGCTGTTTGACATTATCATAGTGGATGGTTTTGGCTATAGGTATGACTCAGCAGTGCAAGCACTGAATAAGTTGGCACCAGGCGGCTGTATTGTGCTTGATAACGCAGACTGGCATCCAAATACTGCTGCTGTGCTGAAGTCTGCCGGTTTGCTGCAAGTGGATATGACAGGGTTTAAACCTTGCGAATCTCATACCTCAACAACATCAATTTTTTTCCGCCGGGACTTTGACTTTGCAACCTTAGAGCAACGCCAGCCCGTTTATGGTAAAGGCGCAAAGTGGATTAATTCGGCGGACTGGGATAAAAGTCAGCTGTAACTTCAACTTTTCCGGCAGCTATCGCAACGTTGCCGGGCTGGGTCCTGTTCCAGTTGTTCAAAAGGCAATGCGGCTTCACAGTCTGCGCAATAACCGTATTGCCCTATTTGAATTTGGCTTAAAGATGCTTCCAGTTGTTCCAGTCTGTTGCGGTACTCTTTCAGTTGTTCTGAAAATACTCCTGACATCAGCTCAGGCCATTTCTGCACGGATTCAGCTTGCAGCTTTGTTGCCAGTAATAAATAGTCAGGGTCCTGACTATGTTCCAGGCAACAGACTATTTTTTGCTGGACCTGAGTCAGCTCCTGTTCTAATTTATCCTGATAATATTGTGTTGTGTGCATGGGCATAACAGAAACTCCTGATGAAGGTGTTAGTGTGTACCTGCGTTATCTGGTTTGCTGTGATGTATATCAATAAACTTTATTTAATGTGATAAGTCGTGAAATTTTTTTCTGGTTAGTCAGGTCTATTTGAAGCAACTTAATGCAACCACAAGGAATATCGTTATGAAATCAAATAAAACTACCGCTGTTGCCGTCAGTGCTTTAGTACTGGGCTCTTTAGCTACTTTAAGTTTCACTGCAAATGCCAATCCATTTTCTGCTGAACAGTTGAATGCAGGTTATCAATTAGCCTCAGCTGAAGCTTCTTGCGGCGCTGATAAAGCGAAAGACAAAGAAGCAAAATGTGGTGAAGACAAAGCCAAAGATAAAGAAGGTAAATGTGGTGAAGGTAAATGTGGCGGCGATAAAAAAGACGCCAAAGATAAAGAAAAAACCAAAGAAGGTAAATGTGGTGAAGGCAAATGCGGTGGCGCGGTATAACTAAGGTTTTTGGAGTTGCAGGTCGCTGCGAAGCATATCCATGCCCCGGATCAGAGGGGCGGGAGTGTTGGCGTAGTTAACCAAGCCGTAGCTTCAGGTACGTAAGTTATATCACAGCTTAGTAAGTCAGCCTGCGTTTGCAGGCTGACTGCTTGAAGGAGACTTTATGTCTGATTTGCTCTTAGGTATCACATCAGACCAGGTCGGTCTGGGTTTACGAAGAGAGATGTTGAGTACGGTCGAAGAGCAGCAACAAGAGGGGATAGACTTTTTTGAAGTCGCTCCGGAAAACTGGTTGCCTTATGGTGGGCGTTACCAGAAAAAGTTTCGCCAGCTCACTGAACGTTATCCCTTTATATGCCATGGGTTATCTTTGTCATTAGGCAGCCCGGACCCTTTGGATCTTGATTTTGTGCGTCAAATCAAAGCTTTTTTACAAGAGCACCAGATAACAACCTACAGCGAGCACTTAAGTTACTGTTCTGCTGACGGACATCTTTACGATTTGTTGCCTATCCCCTTTACCGAAGAAGCTGCAGTTTATGTCGCAGATCGAATTCGTATAGTGCAGGATATTCTTGAACAGCCGTTAGTGGTTGAAAACGTTTCCTATTATGCAGCGCCTGGTCAGGAATTATCAGAACTTGAATTTACCAAGGCTGTATTAGAGTTGGCTGATTGCAAGCTGTTGTTAGACGTGAACAATATTTACGTCAATTCAGTCAATCACAATTACGATGCCCTGGCTTTTCTAAAAGGTCTGCCAACAGAGCGTATTGCTTATGGGCATGTAGCCGGACATTACCGACAACATGATCATCTATTGATTGATACACATGGTGCAGATGTGAGTGATCCAGTTTGGACCTTGTTGTCCGAGGCATATCAGTTTCATGGTCTTTTTCCAACTTTGTTGGAGAGGGATTTTAATATTCCTGATTTGCAGCAGCTACAGTTGGAGTTGGCTCATATCCGCTCTTTGCATCCAAGTACCACGCTTAAATTGAGGGCCTGAAATGAAGTTTCAGCAGGTACAGCAGCAGTTCGTGGCCTATTTACGTTCACCAGAGCAACAGAAAAAGCCAGCCGACGTAGAGCAGGATCGGCTGGATGTCTATAGGGAGCTACTTTTCAATAATGTATCAGGTTTTGTCAATACTGCCTTTCCCGTGCTGAAATCTCTCTATCCTGAGCCAGCCTGGCAACAGCGGTTACATTTGTTTTTTGCAGAATATCGTTGTGAAAATCCATTCTTTTTGTCCATTGCACAGAGTTTTTTAGATTTTTTGCAACACCAGTATCAACAACAATCCGATGATCCGGTTTTTATGCTGGAACTAGCTCATTACGAATGGCTCGAACTGGAACTTGCTACCCGAAAAGCTGAAGCTGAAGTTGCAGTGACGGATTTGACACGACAGCCTATACGCCTGTCTGAGTTAGCCTCAGTACAAGCGTACCAATATCCGGTTCACAAAATTTGCCTGGATTTCCAACCAGAAGAAGCAGAGGTTTGTTTTTTACTGATTTATCGTAATGCTGAAGATGAAGTGAAGTTTGTAGCACTGAACCAACTGACTACTTTATTGTTGCAGCTTCTTGAGCAACAACCCGGTTTAACTTTGGGTGAATTGGTCAATGAGTTGCTGCCTTACGTGCCGCAGTTGGATCTTACTCAATTATTGGCTGGGGCTGAACAAATACTGGTAAATTTTGCGGAGAAAGGCATAGTGCAAGCTTTTCAAGCGCTATAAAATTCATTACCATGTTCCACCTTTTTAGTGAATGAGCTCAGATTATGGCAGACGAAAATTTTAAAGAATCTTTTGGCATCGGCCAATTAGCATTACTGATAGTGGTTTTTTTGGCTTGTTTATGTCTTCCTCCAATTATCAGCTGGGTTCGTTTTTTCAGCTAAAATTTTGCGAGTGAAAAATGAACCGCCTTGTGGCGGTTTTTTTGTCTATTTTAGGTTGAGCTTCATTCGCCGACTATTGCACCATTTTAAAGATCAGGACACTGAGTATGACTACAGGATCTCTTTCTACTTTATTAAGTCAGGTAATAAAAGCTGTACCTGATTATCCAAAGCCAGGTATTTTATTTCGTGACGTCACCAGTCTGATGCTGGACGCAGACGCATTTGGCAAAGTGATTGATGCCTTTAAGCAACAGTATCAGGATCAAGGCTTTACTAAGATTGTTGGTACTGAATCCCGGGGTTTTATTTTTGGCGCTCCTTTAGCTTATGCGATGGGATTACCTTTTGTACCAGTGCGTAAGCCAGGTAAGTTGCCCCGTGAGCGAATTGCTCAGTCTTATCAACTGGAATACGGTGAAGACACACTGGAAATTCATAAAGACGCTATAGTGGCCGGTGATAAGGTATTGTTAGTGGATGATTTATTAGCAACAGGTGGTACTATTGCTGCAACAACCAGTTTAGTCGAGCGTTTAGGTGGCAAAGCCACTGACGCCGCTTTTGTGGTGAATCTGCCAGATTTAGGTGGACAAGCACGTTTAGAAAAGCTTGGGTTGAACCTTTATAGTCTGGTTGAATTTGCAGGCGATTAATTCTAACGTAGCCAACGTAATTAGAGTGGCCACGCGGCGGCAAGCGACCGGAGGCCCATGAACATAGTTCTCTATGCGAAAGGGGCTAGCGCGCAGCCAACAAAGCTGTAGCTTCAAATACAATGGCTAAAACAGGTGGGTGGCATGAGTTATCAGGTACTGGCAAGAAAATGGCGACCGCAACATTTTGGTCAGTTGGTCGGCCAGGATCATGTGAAAACAGCGTTGACCAATGCGCTGAATCACAACAGATTACATCATGCTTATTTGTTTACCGGCACCCGTGGTGTCGGTAAAACCACCATAGCCCGTATTTTTGCTAAAAGTTTAAACTGCGAAACAGGCGTGACCTCCACGCCTTGTGGTGTGTGCAGTGCCTGTGTGGAAATTGACCAGGGCTTTTTTGTTGATCTGCTGGAGATAGATGCGGCTTCCCGCACTAAAGTGGAAGACACCCGGGATTTATTGGATAACGTGCAGTACGCGCCTAGTCGTGGCCGTTATAAAGTGTATCTGATCGACGAAGTGCATATGCTGTCGCGCCACAGTTTTAATGCGCTATTAAAAACTCTCGAAGAGCCGCCACCTCATGTAAAGTTTTTGCTGGCGACAACTGATCCACAAAAGCTGCCTGTCACCGTCTTATCCCGTTGTTTGCAATTTAGCTTAAAGGCGCTAAGCCCAGAGCAGATTAAACAGCATTTAGCTTATGTGCTGGCACAGGAAGGTATTCCGGCAGCAGAAGATGCTTTAGCTTTGTTAGCCCGTGCTGCAAAAGGCAGTTTACGCGATTCACTAAGCCTGACTGATCAAGCCATTGCCCAGAGTAATGCCAATATTACCGTGCCTTTAGTGCGTGATATGTTAGGGTATTTAGAGCAGCAATGGGCCGAGCTGTTATTAGCAGCCGTGATTAACCGTGATTTAGATGCACTGAAACACCATTTGGATCAATTGGTGCAGCAGCACAGTCATTTTTCTCATGTGCTGGATGATATGCTGGCCTTATTACATTTAGCGGCCTTAAGTCAGTTTAACTGGCAGGCGGCTGATTTGGTCACAGAGCACAGTGCTTTTGTGCAACAACTGGCGGAGCAGCAGAGCCCAGAACAGTTACAACTATTTTATCAGTTACTGATTTCCGGCAAAAAGGAACTGGCTTTTGCACCAGAGCCTCGCATTGGTCTGGAGATGGCTTTGTTAAGGGTTGTAGCTTTTGTGCCAGGCGCTGATACTTCTCCTGCTATGCGTGCATCGGTTCCCGTTTCTCATGCGGCAGAGCTAAAAGCAAAATTTAATTTACCTGAAACTGCTGCGGTGGCTAAAGCGCCTGACGCTGTGCCAGATAGTGCCGAAGTTGAAGTTGCTGTGACAACTCCAGCGATGAAAACTGAAATTGCTCCAACGCCAGCGCCAGCTGGTATTGCCGCTTCTATTCTGGCGCGCCGTGGCATAAAAGCGGATTCAGTAGCGGAGACTCAGACCGAAAAAAAGTCTGAACCAACAGCTGCTGTAGCTCAGGCTGCAGAGCCTGTGGCTATGCCAAAAGCACAGGCTGCTCCGGTTGTTTCTGCGCCTCCGGTGGCACCAACACCAGTTCAGCAGCAGGTTACAGCTACTCAAGTTCCTGCTGTCATTCAGCCCAGCGCCGTTATGCCTGTTGCAGACTCAGTACAACCAGAAGCTTCCTTACCTGATTATCCCGACGAAACTGAATCCTCAGACCTCTCGGTTGAGGATGCTGATTTTGCAGCAGACTGGGCCTGGCAAGAGTTTCAACAACAACATCAGCCAGAGCCTGAGCCGGAACAACAAGCAGTAGCTGCCAAGCCGGAAACCAAAGCACAGTATCGTTTTGACGGTGTGATCACGGCTGAGAACTTCTCAGTGCGTCTTGCCGCTCAGGTGGACGAGTGGGCCGCTTTAGTGGACAGTCTGAACTTAGGTGGGTTATTGCGTCTGTATTTGTTACATAGCAGCATCAGTTGGGCTGGCGATACAGTGCAGTTGTTAGTCTGTCAAAGTCAGCAGCATCTGGATAAAGAGAAGTTCCGTGCAGAAATTGTCAAAGAACTTAGTCTGGCGTTTAACAAAGCCGTGCAGTTGGATATTCAGTATCAAGCCTGGGTCGACACTTGCCCTGTAGCTATACAACAACGCATTGAGCAGGAACGTTTTGTGTATGTCGAGCAGTTGTTGCGGCAGGACCCCTGGGTAGTGCAACTGCAAAAAGACTTTGGCGCGGAAATAATGCCGGACAGTGTTATCGTCAACTAATTCGTCTTGTATTTTGGGGCTCAAGTCATTATCTTGTCGCCAGTTTAATAGAGTTATTGTTAAAGAGAGTACAGCTATGTTCAAAGGTGGTGGTGGCGGTTTAGGCAATATCATGAAGCAGGCGCAAGCCATGCAGGATAAAATGCAAAAGGCCCAGCAGGAATTGGCTAATCTGGAAGTGACGGGCGAGTCGGGCGCCGGTTTGGTCAAAGTGACTATGACAGGCAACCACAACGTACGCCGCGTCAGCATAGACGATAGTCTGATGCAGGATGACAAAGAAATGGTAGAAGATTTAGTAGCTGCGGCTATTAACGACGCGGTTCGCCGTGTTGAAGAAGCGAATAAAGCCAAAATGGCTGCTGTGACCGGTGGTATGCAATTACCTCCTGGTTTTAAGATGCCATTCTAAGCAAATGTCTGACAGAGCATGAATAAATTCAGTCCATTGCTGCAGCAGTTGATCGACGCTTTGCGTATATTGCCTGGTGTAGGTCCAAAGTCAGCACAACGTATTGCCTTGCAGTTGCTTGAACGCAACAGAGCAGGGGCCATGCAGTTGTCGAAAGCTTTGGCAGTGGCTATGGAGAAAGTAGGACATTGCCAGCAATGCCGCACTTTTTGTGAAACTGATTTATGTGCTATTTGTTCAGACCCAAGACGCAGCGACAGTCAAAGCCTTTGCATTGTCGCATCGTCCTCTGATCAGTTTGCCATAGAGCAAACAGGTCAGTTTAAAGGCCGCTATTTTGTCTTGCAGGGGCAGTTGTCGCCGCTTGATGGTATAGGTCCGTCCGAGCTGGGCCTGGATTTACTGCAAAAGCAGCTGGGCACAGGTTCAGTGCAGGAAGTGATACTGGCGACTAACCCGACAGTAGAAGGTGATGCCACAGCTTTTTACATTGCGGAGCAATGTAAAAAGTATCAGGTCAATGTATCCCGTATTGCCCATGGTGTGCCAGTGGGTGGTGATTTGGAGTATGTGGACGGGACTACCTTGTCGCACGCCTTTAGTGGCCGCAAACCTATCTGACCTTCATCCTTGAAGCTGTAGCAGCGTTGCTGCGTTCTTTCGCCCCAATCGCATAGTGGCCTATGCTCATGGGGACTCCTTCACTTGCGGCCTTTCTACAACTCCAATGCTTTTGGTCAGGACCTTCGCCCTTGGAGCTGCAGCTTTGTTGGCTGCGCTCTGTCGCCCTAATCGCATAGTGAGCTATGTATGTTAGGGACTCCTTCCCTTGCCGTCGCGCTGCAACTCCAATGGCTTTGGTCAGACTCTTCGTTCCTCGCAGCTGTTACTTCACTTTCGTTCTTCGTTTTGCTTTTATTGCCCCCTTGATATTTGTGGGTATTAAACCCATATCCTTGCCAGCGTCAATTTAAAGTCATTCTACGTAAGAAAAGGAGCTGTATATGACTGAAACAGTACAAAAACAAAAGCACGGCTTTCAGGCCGAGGTCAAACAACTTCTGCAGCTGATGATCCATTCGCTGTATTCCAACAAAGAAATTTTCCTGCGCGAGTTGGTCTCCAACGCTTCAGATGCGGCCGATAAACTGCGCTTTCTGGCGTTGTCAGACAGCAGCCTGTATGGCAATGACGGCGAGCTGAAAGTTCGTATTAGTCTGGATGAAGCAGCTAAAACCATTACCATCAGTGACAACGGTATAGGTATGACTCAGGATGAAGTGATTAGCCACCTGGGCACTATCGCCAAATCCGGTACTAAAGAGTTTTTTGGTCAGCTCTCTGGCGATCAAACTAAGGATTCGCAGCTGATAGGTCAGTTTGGTGTGGGCTTCTATTCGGCTTTTATTGTTGCTGACAAAGTGACAGTAAAAACCCGTAAAGCCGGAGCTCCAGCTGATTCTGCTGTGGCATGGGAATCCACAGGTGAAGGCGACTACACTATCGAACCTATAGTCAAAGCCAGCCGTGGTACTGACATTATTCTACATTTACGTGATGAGGAAACCGAGTTTTTAAGTCAGTGGAAAGTTGAGTCCATTGTGACTAAATACTCTGACCATATCAGTATTCCGGTGGAGATGTACCAGGAAGGTACGCCAGAGCGTGACGGTGAAGATGGTGAAAAAATTCCTGCGACCGAAGGCTTCTGGAAAGCTGTGAATAAGGCGACCGCACTGTGGATGCGCGATAAATCTGAAGTCTCTGACACTGAGTATCAGGAGTTCTACAAGCATATTTCGCACGACTGGACTGAGCCATTAAGCTGGAGCCACAATAAAGTTGAAGGCAACACCAACTACACCAGTCTGCTGTATGTGCCGAAAAAAGCACCTTTTGATCTATGGAATCGTGAGGCGCGTCATGGATTAAAACTTTATGTACAGCGTGTATTTATCATGGATGACGCTGAGCAGTTTATGCCAAGTTACCTGCGTTTTATCAAAGGTGTACTGGACTCCAGCGATTTACCTCTGAACGTATCCCGCGAAATTTTGCAGGACACTAAAGTGACGCAAAGCCTGCGTAAAGGCTGTACCTCACGCGTGTTAAAGATGCTGGAAAAAATGGCCAAAGCTGAAGATCAAACTGAGTACCAGACTTTCTGGACTGAGTTTGGTCAGGTGATGAAAGAAGGCCCGGCAGAAGATTTCGCTAACAAAGACACCATAGCCAAGCTGCTGCGTTTTGCTTCGACTCATAACGAC
>NZ_JAIWOI010000020.1 GCF_020217005.1 Rheinheimera sp.
AATGCGGATCAGACAGTGAGCTTAGAAGCTTATGTCAGCCGGATGAAAGAAGGTCAGGACGAGATTTATTTTATTGTTGCCGACAGCTACGAAGCTGCCAAACACAGCCCACATTTAGAAGTATTGCGTAAAAAAGGCATTGAGGTACTGCTGTTATCCGACCGTGTTGACGAGTGGTTAATGCAGCACCTGACTGAGTTTGAAGGCAAAAAGCTGCGTTCAATTGCCAAAGGTAATCTGGATATCAGCAAGCTGGATGACGAAGAAACCAAAAAAGCTCAGGAAGAAACGGAAAAGCAATTTGCTGCAGTGACAGAGCGCTTTAAAACTGCTTTAGGTGATCAGGTGAAAGCGGTAAAAACCAGTCATCGTTTAACTGACAGCCCGGCTTGTGTAGTCACTGACGAGTTCGATATGAGCACACAGATGATTAAATTAATGGAATCCGTTGGCCAGAAAGTGCCGGATGTGAAACCTATTTTTGAACTCAACCCGGATCATGCTTTGGTGAAACATATTGCTGATGTGCAGGATGAAACCCAGTTTAAACAATGGGCTGAAGTTCTGTTGGATCAGGCCTTGTTAGCTGAACGTGGCAGCCTGAAAAATCCTGCTACTTTTGTCAGCCGCTTAAATGCACTGCTGCTGGATTTATCAAAAAAAGCTTAATCTCTTCCTGAATTGAGTCTGGATTAAAGAGTCAGGTACTGAACCTGACTCTTTTTTTATGCAGGTATGAAAGATTTTTTACGCGCGCCCTGTCTCTTGTCACAATGGCATCAAGCGGAGTCTGATTGTGATACAGCAAAGTTTTTTCTTTTATCAATGGCTAGTGGCCAAGGTACAACAACTGGATTTTATTCCGCTGCTGTTACTGCGGCTATACCTGACTCCTGTAATGATGCAGGCAGGTTGGACTAAGTTACAGGACTTCGACAGTACTTTAAGTTGGTTTGCCAATCCGGATTGGGGTTTAGGCCTACCTGCACCCGCTGTATTGCTGTCTTTGGTTATTTTACTTGAGTTAGGTGGGGGACTCGCCTTGTTGCTGGGATTATTTACCCGACTGAGCGCATTCGGCTTAAGTATTACCATGTTGGTGGCCATGTTGACGGTGCATGCTCAAAATGGCTGGTTAGCTATAGCGGATGCTTCGAGCTGGTTGGCAGACGGTACCATTTTCTATAACAAAGCGGTGATGACTGCACCAGATAAACTGGTCAAAGCGAATGAAGTTTTACAACAACAACCTGACTATGAGTGGATCATCTCCAGTGGAAAACTTGTAGTGTTGAACAACGGTATTGAGTTTGCTGCCACTTATTTTGTTATGTTGCTTTTGCTTGTGAGCTATGGAGCCGGGCGCTGGTGCAGTCTGGATTATTGGCTGCATCGCAGGGCCGTTAAAATGATCTCTTCAGAGGAGCAGGTAGCTTGAGTTTTCTTCGTCCTATGTCCTATAGTGAGCAGCTTCAACCGGATACAAAACCGGACAATGGGCTCTTATCTGAAAGGACAACTCTTGTGAAGTGGTGGTCAACTGATAAAACGGCTGCAAAAAAGCAGACCCCTGAGAAAGAGCAACGTCAGCATAGCTACATGCAACTGGTCCGTTTATATCATGCGGATTTATACCGCTACAGTTGCTGGATCTGCCGTAGCGCCGACATAGCCGAAGACCTGGTGCAAGACACTTATTTGCGTGCCTGGAAAAGTATAGATTTGCTGCAGAATGAGGCTTCAGCTAAAGCCTGGTTATTTACTATTTTACGCAATGAGAACGCCAGGCGTTTTGAACGCAAACAGTTTCAGTATCAGGAGGTTGAGCAAGATTTACTGCTGGACGAGCAGCAGATCAGCGCTGAACAACTCTATTCGCAACAACAGTTACTTAAACAGGTTGAAAGTCTGGAGCCAGAATATAGTGAGCCTCTGATACTGCAGATTATCGGTGGTTTTAGTGGGGATGAAATAGCGCTGTTGCTGGGTTTAAACCTCAATACTGTAAACACCCGTTTATTTCGCGCCCGTAAGCAATTACGGGACTTGTTGAGCCATGGCAATGTCAGGGAGCAAAAAAATGGATGAGTTAGAAGTTCGTCGCCGTTTGCTGACTGACCCTTATCAGCTAAACGCTGAACAATTAGCCCAATTACAACAGGATCCGGATAGTCAGCAATTTCATCAGGATATTTTGGAACTAGATCGTCAGATCAAAGCGTTATTAAGTCCACCAGTGCCAAAAGCTCTGGAGACCAGATTGTTACTACAACAGCATAAACAGAAGCAACAACAGCAAAAGCGTTTTTATCAGAACTTGATTGCCTTAGCTGCCTGCGTGGCGTTTTTAGCAGGTTTTGCGTTGAACTGGTCTTTTTTTCTTTATGGATCACAAAGTCTGGGTGAAAACTCACTGGCGCATGTCTATCACGAAGAGGACTATGTGCAGCATCTGAACAAGCCCCTGTCCTTGTCGGATGTGAATGTCAAACTTGCCGATTTTGATGCACAGCTAAACTCCACTGAGCACGCTGTAGTCTTTGCTAATTATTGTAACTTCCGGGGGACACGCTCTTTGCATCTGGTGGTAGATACCGGAAAAGGCCAGATGACAGTGTTTCTGGTGCCAAAAGAAAACTCGCTGGATTTTGAGGCGGAATTTCATGATGAAAAGTATCAGGGACGCAGTGTTGCAACTCACAAAGCTGTTCTGGTGATGGTTAGTGATAAAGCAGAAACCTTGTTACAAGGCGAACAGCAGTGGCTGAGAAGTTTGCAGTTTAAAGCCTGATGAAGAATAGCTTCGGGAGTTTTGTGTGCTTCCGGGGCTTTTTCGCATAAAATTCTCTGTTTTATTGATCTCTATCAACTTAAGACAACAGAATAAGATTTTTATACTAATTACATGTTTATAATCAATTGGTTAGCTATGAAACCTTTTGTTCGCTATTTCGGCAGCGTTACAATTTAATATCTTAGGCTACGCCTGAACATCTGCTTTGAAACGCAGTAAATATGCACCACTTTAGTCGAATAGCTAACTGTCTTTATTCAACTTTTTTGCTTGTACGCCTGCTTTCCGCTCTGGAGAGGGCTTAATTGGCTATTGTAGTAAGTTATCCTACCAAAGTAGGCTTGACTGCGGCCGATCAGGTAAGACAAGCAGACAAATTCCTTGTCTGATGAAGCACATTATGTAAAGATTCACCCCTTATAACAAATGGATCATTCCCAGGTTAATTGAGGATCTTTGTATGCGTATTATTTTGTTGGGTGCCCCGGGTGCTGGTAAAGGAACTCAGGCGCAGTTTCTGATGAACAAGTATGGGATCCCACAAATTTCGACTGGTGACATGCTGCGTGCCGCTATCAAAGAGGGCAGTGCTTTAGGTTTAGCCGCTAAGCAAGTGATGGATGCTGGTCAGTTGGTATCAGACGATTTAATTATTGGTTTGGTGAAAGAACGCATCAGTAAAGAGGATTGTGCCAAAGGCTTTTTATTAGATGGCTTCCCTCGCACTATCCCACAAGCTGATGCGATGAAAGCTAACGGCGTTATGGTTGACCATGTTATTGAATTTGATGTACCGGATGATGTGATTGTTGAACGTATGAGCGGTCGTCGAGTGCATCCAGCCTCAGGTCGTGTTTATCATGTCAGCTATAATCCACCAAAAGTTGACGGCAAGGATGACTTGACCGGCGAAGATTTAGTGATCCGTGAAGACGACAAAGAAGAAACAGTACGCAAGCGTTTGGCTATTTATCATGAACAAACTGAGTTGTTGGTCGGCTATTATCGTCAAGAGGCTGAACAAGGACGCACGCAATACCACCATATGGTTGGTACCTTGCCGGTTGAACAAGTCAGCGCACAACTTGAAGCCTTGTTAGGTTAACCAGCATTCATTTCAGCGAAGCCCACCTTGAGTGGGCTTTTTATTAGATCCAATGCGAAACCAAAGGAATTGAGGGATGCGTTATTCCCAGTGTTGGGTGCGCCGTTTTGAAACAGATTCTTTCGTAATAATCCCGGGGTAAGTCGATATGAGTTTAGTGATTACGTCTTTTTACGCCGCTATTCTGGCGTTGTTCTACGTCGTACTGGCAGCTTTAGTGATCCGTCAGAGGTTTAAACACCGGGTTGGTCTGGGAACAGGGAAAGAACCACAGTTGCTACAAACGGTGCGCATGCATGGCAACTTCGCTGAGTATGTGCCATTTCTTTTGATCTTAGTGGCTTTGTTAGAGTTACAACAAAGCCCTGTCTGGCAACTGCATCTGGTGGCTGGTTTAACTTTGACAGGCCGTGTATTACATGCCTTCGGCTTATGGCGAAGTAGCGGTACCTCTATGCCTCGTTTCTTAGGTATGATTTCGACTTTTACGGCTCTTATTGTGGGAGCTGCGTTGTTACTGGTTAAGTAAATATGCAAGAGACAGTACTGATGCTGCATAGCTCGCTTTCCAGCGGACGTCAGTGGCAGGTATTAAAGCAGGCGCTAAAAACTCAGTTTCAGGTACTTAATCCAGACTTGATGGGATATGGCACTCATACCGGGCGCTACCCTACACCTATGCAACTTGCTGATGAAGCGAAGCTGCTGTGGCCTTTGCTGTAGGGAAAAAGTACCGGTTCAGTCATTTTGGTGGGGCATTCTTTTGGCGGAGCTTTAGCTTTGCATTTGGCCAGAACCAAGCCTGAACTTTTTAAAGCAGTGCTGGTGTTTGAGCCTGTAGCTTTTCACTTATTAAAAACAGACGCACCAGATTTGTATCAACAGGTGCAGCAGTTGAGCCTGCAACTGAAGAAGTTGCAACCTGAGGATGCAGCGGCGCTTTTTATTGATTATTGGCAGGGGGACGGTTACTTCAATACATTACCGGAAGTGATGCGACAAAAGCTGGCAAGGCAAGTTGGCAAAGTGTCTGCTGACTTTGAAGCTTTGAGTGGCGAAGCTGCAACCCTTGTTGATTATGCCAGGTCGATTCAATGCCCAGTGTTGCTGCTTAGTGGTGATCATAGCCAGTTATCAGCGAAGCGTTTAGCCTTAATGTTGGCTGAGGCATTGCCTCAGGCGGAGTTTCGTAAATTAAAAACGGGCCACATGGGGCCCGTTACTCATACTGACCTGGTAAACGCTGTCCTGCTAGAGTTTATTCAGCGTCACCTGGCTTAGCAGTGCAGAGCCGAGCTGGGTTAGGCATTACTTACCTGGGCTAAAGGCTGATTTAACAGTTGAGGTTCAACTTTAACCGCAGATGGTTGATTAATGGCTATTTTGCGCGGCTTTAATGCTTCAGGTACTTCGCGTACCAGCTCGATATGCAACAGGCCATGACTCATCTGAGCGCCAGTCACTTTAATATAATCGGACAGCTGGAATTTACGTTCGAAATTACGCTCTGCTATACCTTGATGCAAAAAGCGGCGGCCTTCGGTTTTATCTGCTTTTTGCCCCCGAACCAACAAGGTATTATGTTCGGTTTCAATAGACAGTTCGTTCTCGTCAAAACCTGCTATAGCCATGGTGATACGGTACTGATCTTCGCCTGTTACTTCAATATTGTAAGGCGGATAGGCTGGTTGCTTTTCATTGCGTGCAGCAGCATCCATCAGGTTGGCTAAATGATCAAAACCAATAAATGAGCGGTAAAATGGGGTGAAATCTAAAGTGTTCATAATCAAATCCTCTAAGGCAATTAATCTTTTCTGCTCTTCAATTGAACGAGCAATTTTTCATATCATTTCCGAAGTCATTGCAGTTGCAGAGCCCGAAAGCTGCAGCGTCAATTACCACGAAAGAAGCAGGTGCCGGATGGCCACCTGCTCACTTAATATGTGCGCTTAGAGAGTTTTCAAGACTGAGCTTTAAGATTTTTTGCCGCTGATTTGTGCAAGTGCAGCCATGCTGTGCGCGTAATCAGGTTCCTGCGCCAGAGCTGGCACTAGTTGTTGATAAGCTAAATTACCTTTGGCATCAATGATTAATACCGCACGCGCTAATATGCCCATGTCTTTAATCAGTAAACCGTAATTGCTACCAAAATCACGCCAGACGGCATCAGACAGCACCAACAGCTGGTCAACTTTTTCCTGAGCGCAATAGCGTTTTTGTGCAAAAGGTAAATCTGTTGATATGGTCATCATCACCACATCCTTCGACACTTTACTGACTTCCTGATTAAATCTTTTGGTTTGCAAAGAACATATGCCAGTATCGACACTGGGTACTACGCTGATCAGTACAGTTTTACCTTTGAAGTCGCTTAACTTTATGGTCTTAAACTTTTCATCTACCACCTGAAAATCGGGAGCCTGTTGCTGCAACTGTACCTGATGACCTTGCAATTCCACGGCCTTATTCCCAGCTTTTACTTCAGATAATCGGCTTGGTAACTGCGCATTTAAGTCAACAGCCCAACTTGTAGGACTCAAGAGTAAACTAAAAAAAATGGTTTTTATCAGATTTGATGACATTCAAATGTCTCCCAGATTGGTAATACGGCTGAAAGTGAAAAAAATAGTAGGTGTTGTATATTTTTTGTCAGATACTACACAGGGTTAGCGAAGAGCCATCTTTCTGACTACACTGGAAAATAACAATACGTGAAGTGAGCCGTAAATGGTAGCAGCAGTTTTGATATGTGACGATTCCAATCTTGCACGTAAACAAATGGCAAGAGCTTTACCCGCTGAGTGGCAGCAAAACATTCAATTTGCAGGCCATGGTGGGGAAGCTTTAGACATTCTGCAACGTCAGTCTATCGATTTACTTTTTCTAGATTTGAATATGCCGATACTGGATGGTTATCAGGTGCTTGCTGCTATCCAGCAACAACAGTTGCCTGTCAAAACCATAGTGGTTTCAGGCGACATTCAACCTGAAGCCCGAGAGCGAGTCTTATCTTATGGTGCTTTAGATTTTATTAAAAAGCCTGTCGATCAACAAAAACTCAATCATGTGCTGGGTTTGGTTGAGCAAAAGACGATTCAACAGCAGGAAGAAGCCAAAAGTCATCCCAAAGCTGTCGTGAAAAGCCATAGCTCATTTGTGCTATCGAACGATTTACGTGATGTATTTCAGGAGCTGAGTAATGTGGCGATGGGCCAGGCGGGTGACCTGTTAGCTCGTCTGCTTAATGTATTTGTTAAACTGCCTATCCCTAACGTCAACGTCATCGAAGTCAGTGAACTGCATATGGCGATAGCCTCAGTCGAGCAGAAAGAAAACACTTCCGCTATTTGTCAGGGCTTTATTGGTGGTGGTGTGGCAGGCGAGGCTTTGTTGATCCTCAATGATTCCAGTTTTAAAGACATTGCCAGATTGATGCAATATGACGGTGAGTTAACCACTAAGGTGGAGCTGGAACTGTTGATGGATATCGCCAATATCCTGATTGGAGCTGTGCTTAAGGGATTGGCCGAACAAATAGACATGACCTTCAGCCAGGGGCACCCTGTGGTTTTGGGTCAGCACGCCCCTGTCAGTGAACTGATTAAAGCCAATGCCAGACGCTGGCGTCGTACTTTGGCAATAGAAATCAGTTATGGTATTGAAAACTACAATATCAGTTGCGACTTGTTGTTGCTGTTTACTGAAGACAGCATTAAAACCCTGAATTATAAAGTTGAATTCCTGCTGGAAGATTAAATGTCACAAAACAACGTAGATGTATCCGAAATCCACTGGTTGATGGACATGTTCCAGACGGTTGACGTTGGTCTGGTGGTGTTATCAGCTGACTATCGTATTCAGGTGTGGAATGGTTTTATGGAAAACCATAGCGGCCTGACCCCCCGCCAGGTACGTGACAGATACCTGTTTGATTTATTCTCAGAAATTGATGAAGACTGGTTAAGGCGCAAATGCGACCCGGTAATATTATTAAAAAACCGGGCTTTTACCATCTGGGAGCAAAGACCCTATATTTTTAAATTCCGGAATTACCGTCCTATTACCGGATCTGCAGAATATATGTATCAAAACAGCACTATATTCCCCCTGACCGATACCATGGGCAAAGTGACCCACCTTTGCCTGATTATTTATGATGTGACTGACGTTGCCGTCAGCAGGATAGAGCTCGAGTCGATGAATGGGCACTTGCGCACCTTGTCAAAAACCGACTTCCTAACAGGTTTAAATAACAGAGGCTTCTGGGAAGAAGCGCTGATTAACGAGTATAAACGGATACAACGTAGTGGACACCACAGCACTTTATTGATGTGTGACATTGATCACTTTAAAAGAGTCAATGATACCTTCGGCCACTCTGCAGGTGACGCGGTGATCCAGCAAGTTGCTGCGGCTGTGAAAAAGAATCTTCGCAGTACTGATGTGGCTGGTCGTTACGGCGGTGAAGAATTTGCGGTCTTGCTGCTCGATACCACAGTAGAACAAGCGATGTTTTTTGCCGAGCGTTTGCGCAAAAATGTTGAAGCTATGGTTGTTGAATATAATCAGCAAATATTACGGGTCACTGTCAGCATAGGCGTGGCGGAATACAGGGAGGATATGGCTGAGTATAGGGACTGGATAGAAGCCGCCGACAAAGCTCTGTATCAATCCAAAGCTAATGGCAGAAACCGCATCACCAAAGGTGACGGATCAGAATAGTGCGCAAAGCAGATGGCAGTTTCAGGCTTTCACATGGTTTGAATTGGTTTTGCCTGAACACTTTCTACCCTAGCCGGATTTAAGCACCTGCCCGCTATCACACCGGGCAGCTTCCCAATAGTTTTATACTGCCATCGTCATTTTGCTGCTCCAACTGCACGTTAAAACCCCAGAGCCTGTGTACATGCTTCAACACCTGCTGGAAGTTGTCTGCCAGCGGAATACGTTGATTTGGAATAAATCTTAAGGTCAGACTGCGATCCCCTGAAATATCAGCGCTATAAACCTGAATATTAGGCTCTATATTGCTTAAATTGTATTGAGCCGACAAGGTCTGTCGGATTTGTTGATAGCCTTCAGCGTTATGAATAGCAGCCACTTCAAGTGTACTTTCTTTGTCATCGTCTGTGATGGCAAATAGGTGAAAATCCCGAATCACTTTGGGAGATAAGTACTGGCTGATAAAGCTCTCATCTTTAAAGTTCTGCATGGCAAAATGCAGAGTGTCCAGCCAATTTGAACCAGCAATATCCGGAAACCACTCTTTGTCTTCCGCTGTGGGGTGTTCACATATACGGCGCAAGTCGGTAAACATGGCAAAGCCCAAAGCGTATGGGTTAATGCCTGAGTAATACTTGCTGTGGTACTCAGGCTGAAATACCACATTGGTGTGATTGTGCAGCACTTCAAGAATAAACTTGTCGGTGACCAAATTCTCCTGATACAAATGCTGCAATATAGTGTAATGCCAGAAGGTTGCCCAACCTTCGTTCATGACCTGAGTTTGCTTCTGCGGGTAAAAATACTGCGAAATTTTCCGAACTATACGTACGACCTCACGTTGCCAGGGTTTAAGTAAGGGGGCATTTTTCTCAATGAAATACAGAATATTTTCCTGAGGTTCAGACGGAAATCGGTATTCGTGCTCTGCGGACAAATTGTGTTTATTCGGGATAGTTTTCCACAGTTGATTGACCTGAGACTGTAAATAAGCTTCACGGTCTTTCTGACGTTTTTGCTCTTCATCCATCGAAATTTTTTGAGGTCTTTTGTATCTGTCGACACCGTAATTCATCAAGGCGTGGCAAGAATCCAGCATATCTTCGACTTCGCTGATGCCATATTTTTCTTCACAATGGCTTAAATACTGTTTGGCAAACATCAGGTAATCGATGATGGAAGAAGCATCAGTCCAGCTGCGAAACAGATAGTTGTTTTTAAAGAAAGAATTATGACCATAACAGGCATGCGCCATCACCAGCGCCTGCATAGTCATGGTGTTTTCTTCCATCAGATAGGCAATACAAGGATTGGAATTAATCACAATCTCGTACGCCAGCCCCATAAAACCCCTTTTGTAGCTTTGTTCGGTTTGAATA
>NZ_JAIWOI010000021.1 GCF_020217005.1 Rheinheimera sp.
AATTTTTTGCCATAGGACCAATGGTTATAACCAATAGGCATGCCAACGCTGGAATAGGCATCCATCATTTGTTCGGCCGTAATGACCTCAATCTGATTGGGGTAGGTATCCAGCTTATAGAGCTTGGCAACACGTTCAATTTCCGCCTGATACAGCCCCAGTAATTCAAAGGTCCAATCCGGGCCATCGGATAGTGGTTGTTTTTGTTCTACAGAAGACATAAGCAACTCCCTGAAGTCAGCAGTTAAGCAGCCTGTTTTTTGAAGAGTTCGCGAAATACAGGATAAATGTCTGCTACTTGCCGTATCGGCTGAATGGCAAAGTTATCGAAACTTTGTTGTAATTTTTCGTACTCCAGCCACAAGCTTTGATGGGGCCTTGGGGTAATTTCGATGTAGGCGTAATAACGCACAAAAGGCAATATCTGCTGCGCAAGTAAATCAGCACATTGAGGACTGTCATCGGCCCAGTTATCACCATCTGAGGCTTGAGCGGCGTAAATATTCCACTGTGCCGGGTCGTACCTGTCCTTGACAATATCGGCCATCATTTTCAGTGCGCTGGACACTATGGTGCCACCTGTTTCCTGTGAATAAAAAAACTCTTGCTCATCCACCTCCTTGGCTTGCGTATGGTGACGTATATACACTACTTCGACATTTTTATAGCTGCGGCTTAAAAACATATAGAGCAAAATATAAAAACGCTTGGCCATATCTTTTGTCGGCTGATCCATAGATCCAGACACATCCATCAGACAAAACATTACGGCTTTACTGGTAGGTTCTGGTCGTTTTTGGAAATTGCGAAAACGCAAATCGAAGCTGTCAATAAAAGGCACAGCAGCTATTCTTTTTTCAAGCAGCGCTATTTGTTCGCGCAGTGCCATCAGTTGATGCTGATCCGGCACAGGCTGCGCTTCGATTAAGGCTAACTTTGCCTGAAGCTCTCGCAGCTCCCGCTTTTTACCTGCAGTCATCGCAACTCGGCGAGCTAAAGAGCCTTGTAGAGACCGCACTATATCTATATTGGTCGGCACACCTTCAGAGCGAAAACCTGCCCGCACATTTTTGTATTGCACCAGTTTATCCAACTGGTTTTTTTTCAAATTAGGAAGTTCTAAATCTTCAAATAATAAATCCAGGTATTCATCTTTAGAAATCGAAAATACAAATTCGTCTTCGCCTTCACCATCTGCACTGGCGTCGCCCTGACCTGAACCACTGCCTTGTCCGCCTTGGGGTCTTTTGATTTTATCGCCGGGGCTGAATTGATCATTGCCAGGATGCACCCTTTCTCTGTGGCCACCCTGACCCTGATGGAAAAAAGGCTCGGTAATGTCTTTGCCGGGAATGGAGACTTTTTCACCGTTATTGATATCGGTGACACTGCGTTTACTGATGGCATCGGACACGGCTTGTTTAATTTGCTGCTTGTAGCGGCGGATAAAGCGCTGTCGATTGACAGCACTTTTGTTTTTGCCATTTAAGCGTCGGTCAATAAAATGCGCCATACAACCTCCAAGGCTCTGACCTTACTGTGATTTGCGAACCCGTAAATACCACTCGCTCAGTAAGCGTACTTGTTTACGGGTGTAGCCTTTTTCCATCATACGATCGACAAAATCATCATGTTTTTTCTGATCGTCTGTGGAGGTTTTGGCATTAAAAGAAATCACAGGCAACAGCTCTTCTGTGCTGGAGAACATCTTTTTCTCTATCACAGTGCGAAGTTTTTCATAGCTGGTCCAGGTTGGGTTTTTGCCATTGTTTTTGGCTTTAGCCCGCAGTACAAAGTTAACGATCTCATTGCGGAAATCTTTTGGATTGCTGATCCCTGCTGGTTTTTCAATTTTCTCCAGCTCAGCGTTCAGTGCTGCTCTGTCAAACAACTGACCAGTTTCAGGGTCACGGTATTCCTGGTCCTGGATCCAAAAATCAGCATAAATCACGTAGCGATCAAAAATGTTCTGGCCATATTCAGAGTAGGACTCTAGATACGCGGTTTGAATTTCTTTGCCAATAAACTCGATGTATTTCGGAATTAAATAGCCTTTTAAATGCTCCAGATAACGCTCTGCCACATCGGACGGGAATTGCTCCCGCTCTATTTGCTGCTCCAGCACGTAAAACAAATGCACAGGGTTAGCAGCCACTTCGGTGGAGTCAAAGTTGAACACCCTGGATAAGATTTTAAAGGCAAAGCGGGTGGATAAACCCGACATGCCTTCATCCACACCAGCATAATCACGGTACTCCTGATAAGACTTGGCTTTAGGGTCTGTGTCTTTTAAGCTTTCGCCGTCATAAACCCGCATTTTGGAGTACAAACTGGAGTTCTCTGGCGCTTTTAGACGCGACAATACAGCAAACTGTGCCAGCGAAGTTAAAGTTGCAGGAGAGCAGGGGGCTACTTTTAATTCACTGTGCTCCAACAGTTTTTCATAAATTTTGACTTCTTCAGACACCCGCAGGCAATAAGGCACTTTGACAATATACACCCTGTCTAAAAAGGCCTCGTTATTTTTGTTGTTACGAAAGGTTTGCCATTCCGACTCGTTGCTGTGTGCCAGAATAATGCCTTCAAAGGGCAGGGCGGCTAAACCTTCAGTACCGTTGTAATTCCCCTCTTGCGTGGCAGTCAACAGCGGATGCAGCACCTTGATTGGCGCTTTGAACATCTCAACAAACTCCATCAGGCCCTGATTGGCACGGCATAAAGCGCCTGAATAGCTGTAGGCATCCGGATCGTTTTGGGCAAAGTGCTCCAACTGACGGATATCCACTTTACCTACTAAAGACGCGATGTCCTGATTGTTTTCATCACCAGGCTCAGTTTTAGCGATACAGATTTGATCCAGAATCGAAGGGTATTTTTTCACCACTTTAAACTGGCTGATATCGCCGTTGAATTCATGCAGGCGTTTACTCGCCCATGGCGACATAATGGTTTTTAGGTAACGTTTGGGAATGCCGTATTCCTGCTCCAGAATATTGCCATCTTCATTGACGTCAAACAAACACAAAGGGCTATCGTAGACGGGTGAACCTTTGATGTAGTACACGGGCACCTGTTGCATCAGAGATTTTAGCTTTTCGGCTAAAGAGGACTTACCGCCGCCTACAGGACCTAGCAGATATAGAATTTGTTTGCGCTCTTCCAGGCCTTGGGCCGAGTGTTTCAGGTAGGAGACAATTTGCTCTATCGCATCCTCCATGCCATAAAACTCGGCAAAAGCCGGATAGCGTCCTATCACTCTATTGGAAAACAACCGACTGAGTTTAGGGTCTTGTGCTGTGTCAATGAGTTCAGGCTGACCTATGGCCATCAATAACCGCTCTGCTGCGCTTGCATAGCAACTTTTGTCTTTTTTACAGAGCTCCAGATACTCCTGGATGCTGTATTCCTCTTCTTTGGCTGCTTCGTATCTAGATTTGTAGTGCTCAAAAATGCCCATAGTGCACCTCCGAAACTGGTCTGTGGGAACTGAATGCAAATAAAGCCACTGTTGTAAGGTTAGACAGTAAAAAAGCGCTTCGCTCAACTAATTCACAGAAAAATATGAATTTTTTTTGTAGCGAGGACTGAACAGAACAGTAGAGAGTTATCTGGATATTGGATGTTTTTTAATTCGGAACAAACAAAAAGCCCGGCGAACCGGGCTTAAAGATTTACAGCAACAGCAAATTAAGCAGCGAAGTTTTTCGCAGCAAATTCCCAGTTGATTAACGCCCAGAACGCATTTAAGTAAGTTGGACGTGCATTGCGGAAATCGATGTAGTACGCGTGTTCCCACAGATCCACTGTCATCAGTGCAGTGACTGAGCTATCAGTCAGTGGTGTGCCAGCGTTGCTGGTGTTGACGATATCTAAAGAACCGTCTGCTTTTTTCACTAGCCAGGTCCAGCTTGAACCGAAGTTGTTGACTGCTTTGTCATTAAAAGCAGTTTGAAATGCAGCAAAAGATCCCCACTGCGCAGTAATTGCATCGCCTAAAGCGCCAGTTGGTTCACCGCCACCATTTGGTGATAAACAGTTCCAGTAAAAAGTGTGATTCCAAATCTGAGCTGCGTTGTTAAATACCGGACCTTGAGAAGTACGGATGATGTCTTCTAAAGACTTACCAGCAAATTCAGTACCTTCGACCAGTGAATTTAATTTCACCACATAGGCGTTATGGTGTTTGCCATGGTGATAATCCAGAGTTTCAGGGGAGATATGAGGTAATAATGCGTCTTTTGCGAAAGGTAATGCTGGTAATTCGAAAGCCATTGTCGTTCTCCGTAGGCGTTGTTTATGGGGTCTGCATCGCGTAGACTACAAAACCCGACTAAATTACTCAAGTTTTAGTCGTAAATTTCGCAGCCAGAACTTATTGCAATGCAGTAGTCTGCTCCCCATATTCTTGGGGCACATTGTAAAATCTCAAGTGCGAAATGAACGAACAGAGCGTAAAATGAGACAAATTTTTAAACCCAGTAGTGCCAGAGGCTGAAGATGGAAACCATTGAGAAAATTAAACAACAGTTGGCTGATAACCCAATCATTATCTATATGAAAGGTTCGCCAAAATTACCGAGTTGCGGTTTTTCAGCTCAGGCTTCTCAAGCCCTGATTGCGTGTGGCCAACCTTTTGCGTTTGTCGACATTCTGCAAAACCCGGATATCCGTGCTGAATTACCAAAATTTGCTAACTGGCCAACTTTCCCACAGTTATGGGTTGAAGGTGAGTTGATTGGCGGTTGTGACATTATTCTGGAAATGTTCCAGCGCGGTGAATTGCAGCCGTTGATCAATGAAACTGCTGCTAAGTATAACAGTGAGAGCGTAGAGTAATTTACTCTTTGATACCAAAAGGCAGCACAAGCTGCCTTTTGTTTTTTTAATGCGGAGCAGATCAGTCAGGATCAGACTCTGTACTTTCTTCCTGTTCGCTATCATCCAATAGCATTGGTGGTGGCCAACCGCCCAATTGATGCCAACGGTTAACTATGTAGCAGAATAACTCTGCGGTGCGCTCTGTGTCATATAAAGCGCTGTGTGCTTCTTTGTTGTCAAAATCAATACCTGCTTGTTTGCAGGCTTTTGCCAAGACCGTCTGACCTAAAGCCAGAGCTGACAAAGTCGTGGTATCAAAAGACACAAAAGCGTGAAAAGGCGAACGTTTTAATTTAATTCTATCAATAGCGGCATTTAAAAAACTTTGATCAAAAGCAGCATTATGCGCCACCACAACAGCGCGCTGACAGTCGGCATCCTTCTGCGCTTTACGTACAGCACGGCAGATTTCTGTAAGGGCTTCCCGTTCTGAAACCGCGCCACGAAGCGGGTTGTAGGGGTCTATACCATTAAAAGCCAGTGAACTTGCTTCCATGTTGGCACCCTCAAAAGGTTCAATATGAAAATGCAAAGTCTGGCTTGGAACAAGCATGCCTTTTTCGTCTATAGTCAACAAAGTAGCAGCGATTTCTAACAATGCATCTGTTTTTGCATTAAAGCCTGCGGTTTCTACGTCGATAACAACAGGGAAGTAGCCACGAAAACGTTGTGCTAACGGATGTAAAGCTTGAGTCATAAGACCTGTGTCCTGATAAGATTGGCAGGTATTATGCCAAATAAATTGCAAAGCGTCTTGTTTGAGTACCTTGTTTGTCCTGGTTGAAGTTGAAAAACAACGGGTGTTGAGATGAAAAAAGGGAAACCTATACGATATCAGCTTTGTCTGATGCTGGTGATGCTGACTGCACAAGCGCATGCCGGATTGCGGCAGTATTCTGCCACTATAGATAAATCCAGCTGGTCTTTACTGCAAAATTCGCCTTTGTTGTGCGAATTGAGTCATCCTATCCCTCATTTTGGTGAAGCCTATTTTCGCAGTGTGGCTGGCAAGGAATTGAACATGCAGTTTGAACTGAACATGCTGCGTTTGCCTGACCATTATGCGCTGGCAGAAGTGCTCTCTGTGCCGCCGGTCTGGCGTCCCGGAGAACAGGCCAAAGCTATAAGTAGTATGAAAATGCTAAAACAATTTGATGGTGATTTAGGCAAAGCCGAAAGCTGGATTATGCTGACAGAGCTGGAACAAGGCTACAGCCCGACCTTTTATTTTTCTGATTGGTACAGTCCATACGACAAAGTCAGCGTCTCTCTGAATCCGGTTCATTTTATCGAAGCTATGGACCAGTTTACTCAATGCGTCAGCGCTTTATTACCTTATACCTTTGATGATATTGCCTTTACGGTGTTGACCTATGAATCGGGTGGCGATGAATTGACCAAAGCCTCTAAAAAACGCCTTGAGCAAATAGCCTCCTATTTAAAGCATGATCAGAGTATCGAGAGTATAGATATTCAGGCGTATAGTGATTCTTTTGGCGGACGCTGGATGAACGAGCAGTTATCGATCAAACGTGCGGAAGCGATAAAGGCTAAGCTTGTGAGTTTTGGGCTGGAAGAAAACCGTATCCGCACCGAAGGCTTGGGTGAGAAACGTCATGTCGCTTCAAATGAGAGTTCGTTAGGCCGGGCCAAAAACCGTCGTGTTGTGATTCAAATGGAAAAGCCCTGAGATTAGGGCTTTTGCAGTAAAGGTTCGACGGCTTGTTTTGGTAACTTGTCGTAGTATCTGTCAAATTGCTTTAGCACGGCGAGAATTTTATCACCGGTAAAAGGTTTGACGATAAAAGAGGCTGCCCCTGAATCAATACTGGTTTTGACATTTTCTAATGTGCTGACACCACTGACCATCACTACAAAACAATCAGGCTTTTGTTCTTTAAAACGTTTCAGCAATTCAAGGCCTGAACCATCCGGCAATTCAATATCCAAAAATACCATTTCTGGTAGTTGTTGACTGAAAGTTTGCAAGGCGGATGAAGCGTTGTGAGCCTGAAAATAGCTAAAAGCTTTGTATTTCAACTTTTCTCTGGAAAACAACATGGTCAGGTTATTACGCAATAACTGTCTGTTATAATCCAAATCGTCCACCAACAATATTTTCTGCTCCCGCACTTTTATTTTAGTTTGCATGCCTTACACTGCTCCAGAAAATAGTTGGCGCGCTGTTTTTTTTGTTCTGCCGGGATACTTTGCCATTCACTTTGCAACTGATGAGCCAGCTCACTCACTATGGCTAAGTCAAAGCTGGCAGCACTGCCTTTAAGTTGATGGACAATGGTCATAAAATCAATCCAATTTTGCTGCTCTGCCAGCATATCCAGTTGATGGAATAGCTGTTGAGCATGTGCTTGATAGGCGTTCCTGAGTTCAGCGGGTAGTTCTAATTTAACAGCGGGAATAGCTTTGAACTGAGCCAGTTGTTGTTGGACGTCCGGCCATTGCAGAGGTTTTTTTAGTACCAGACTAAAACCGGGCTCTGTAACATCTTCTGCCGACATTGCAATAACAGGCCTGTCGTAACCTAAAGTACGCAGCATCCGCACTGCTTCAATACCATCGAGCACCGGCATCTGAATGTCCATTAAAATCAAATCATACTGGTAACTTAAAGCTTGTTGCACTGCTACATCACCGTTCTGCGCACAGAAGACCTGATAACCAAAGGTTTCTGCCTGTAACTGAAACAGCTGAGCAAGCAAAGCGTCATCTTCAGCAAAAAGAAGGTTCAATAGACTTAATCCTTTTGGTTGTGGCGAAGATAACGTTGTAGATCAATGCAATCAAGCTGTTGTGTCGTTAAAGGTAAAGGCTCATTTGTGATGAGACAAGCTAAAACTTCAGCCAGCAAAGGTGCCCAGGTTAAACCTCGAGCCCCGAGAGCACCAAAACGCCAAAGCTGTTTTTGCTGACCAAGTACGGGCATATGATCAGGTACAGTCGCGCGTAAACCTGCTTTGGCAGACATCACTTCTACGTCTTCAAACCACTCGGGTTGCCCCAAGGTTTGATTGACCAAATCGAGGTTCTGTTGGTTGTCAGCATCGAGCACTTCGCTGTGTCCATTGGTGCGATCAAAGGTGGCGCCTACACAATGCAGTTGCTGGTATGCAGGAGTGATGTAACCCTGATGACAAACTACGGTTTTCAGTGGCGTCATTCTCTGGCTTTGCAAATGACTGACCTGACCGCGAATTTGCCGCAGGGGGAAAGACTCCTGATAGGCCAGACTATTTAATTGTGCTCCTGTTGCCAGCACTACTGTTGTCGCCTGAAGGTTTCCTGCACTGGTTTCTAACTGACAATAGTCTTGATGCTCAGAAATGCGCTGCACCTGGGTATGGTAGCTAATCTCGACGCCATGGCTGCTCAGCCAATTCGCTAGCTGCTGGCAATAGTCCTGGGGGCATAACCAACCTGCAGTTGGAAAAAACAATCCGGGATAAGGCACTGAGACGCCCGCAATATACGAAGCCTGCTCTTGAGTGACAGCATCAAAGAGCCCACTTAAAGCAAAAGATTGCTGCTGAATTTTATGCTGACGCTTAGCCAGATTCTCATTACAGGCCAGTGTCAATACTCCACACCAGTCTGCTGCGACTGCCAGTTTTTCCAGCCACTGTGCATAAAACTGTCTGGCATATAAAAAGCTCTGGCAACTTAAAGAGGACATCAGATCGTAAGTCGCGTGCAGGTTAGGGTACACAGCGCCCTGGCGGTTGTGAGAGGCGCCCATACCCGCATGTGCATCGGCACATAGTAACTGAACTTTTAACCCTTTTTGCCATAATGCAAATGCAGCGTTAAGACCAGCGACGCCAGCCCCTATCACTGTGATTGGGTTCGGCTGATTTGCGGTCAATACGGCAGCTTGCTCTGCGCTTGCAATCAACATTTCACGTTTTTGACCATGACCTTTGGTTTTTCTGGCGGAAAACCCAGCTTCATTTAAGCCACGACGAACAAAACCAGCACAGGTAAAGGTAGAAGCCGTTGTGCCGCTGTGACTGAGCCTGAACATCTGGTTAAACAAATTTTGCTGCCACATATCCGGATTTTTACTGGGGGCAAAACCGTCCAAAAACCAGGCATCGACTTTATTGTGCTCCGGCACTTGTGGCAGTAACTCGTTGACATCGCCCAACCACAAATCCAGCACCACTGTACCCTGATCAAAGCTAAGCCTATGCGGACCTGGTAACGCTACAGGGTAGCTTTCTACCAGTAAAGCCGAGAGTTCAGCCAGTTGGGGCCAGGCCGCTAAGGCTTTGGTCAAGTCGGTTTTACTGAAAGGATATTTTTCAAAACTACTAAAATAAAGTCGCTGGCAAGTCGTCGCATTGGTTTTGTATTGTCGGAAGCGCAGCCAGGTTAATAGGAAGTTTAAGCCTGTACCAAAGCCTGTTTCTGCAATATGGAAAAATGCGCGTGGATGGGTAAACCAGCGTTCAGGTAGCTGATTTTTATGTAAAAACACATAATCGGTTTCATCCAGGCCGCCATTGTCGGAAAAATAAATATCACCAAACAGGTCGGAAACCGGTGTGCCAGCGTCATTGTAGTGAACTTGAGCCTGTTGCAACGAAGAAGAACCCTATCGAAAAAGAATGCAGTATTGTAACTTAGCCGCAATACAAATAGATAATAGTGTACAACTGTGCGCTGAAAGCGGACCAGTTTCGAAAAGAAACTCCGTACAATGTGGCGCAATTACTAAAAGACATCCGATTTTTTGTTTGGAGCAAGCATGAAAAGAGCAGTGATCACAGGGTTAGGCATAGTATCCAGCATTGGTAACGATAAACAGCAAGTACTGGAATCGTTAAAAGCAGGACGCTCAGGCATTAAAGCGTCACAGGAATTTGCCGACATGGGCCTGAGATCACAGGTCTGGGGTCAGATTGAAATTGATACCGCCGCCTTAATAGACCGCAAAGCCTTACGTTTTATGGGTGATGCAGCAGCTTATGCTTATATTTCTATGCAACAAGCCATTGAAGATGCAGCTTTAACACCAGAACAAGTATCGAACTTCCGCACTGGTTTAGTGGTGGGTTCTGGTGGCGCCTCGTCTAAAACTCAGATTGAAGCGGCTGACACCTTA
>NZ_JAIWOI010000022.1 GCF_020217005.1 Rheinheimera sp.
CGTGAAAAAGGCGTAAAACGTGTGGGCCCTTATGCAGTGCCTAAGACGATGTCGAGCACTTGTTCGGCGTGTTTAGCCACTCCTTTTGAAATCAAAGGTGTGAACTATTCCATTAGTTCTGCCTGTGCCACCAGCGCACACTGTATTGGTCATGCTGTTGAGCTTATTCAACTGGGCAAGCAGGACATTATTTTTGCCGGTGGTGGTGAAGAGGTGCACTGGACTTTAGCTATGGAATTTGACGCTATGGGCGCCTTATCTACTAAATACAATGAAACGCCTGAGCTGGCATCCCGTACTTATGATGCTGACCGCGATGGTTTTGTCATCAGCGGCGGCGGCGGTATTTTGGTGATTGAAGAGCTGGAACATGCTCTTGCCCGTGGTGCTAAAATTTATGCTGAAATTGTGGGCTACGGCGCAACGTCAGATGGTTACGATATGGTGGCGCCAAGTGGTGAAGGTGCTGTGCGTTGTATGGAAATGGCGATGAAAGACGTGAAAGGTCCAATCGACTACGTCAACACCCACGGCACTAGTACTCCTGTCGGCGACGTTAAAGAATTAGGTGCTATTCAGCAGGTGTTTGGCGGGAAATCTCCAGCCATCAGCGCAACTAAAGCTATGACAGGGCATGCCTTAGGTGCGGCTGGCGTGCATGAAGCTATTTACTCGCTGTTGATGATGGAGCATAACTTTATTGCGCCTTCCATTAACATTAATACGCTGGATGAAGCTGCTGCTGGTTTAAACATTATCACTAAGGCAACAGAAGCAAAACTAACGACTGTAATGTCAAACAGCTTTGGTTTTGGCGGCACCAATGCGACTTTAGTGATGCAAAAATATCAGGGCTAATTAGCCTGGTGCAAAAAAGGGGGGCCGCTGGCATGCTAAACCATGTCAGCGGTCCCCTTTTTTTATTCGCTCAACGCTTAGCCTGTAGATACAATAACAGCACTTGGGTAAAGGACTGGTACTGATGAAGATATACGCCGACGAAAATATGCCATACGTCAAAGATTTTTTTGCTGATTTAGGCGAAGTGACACTGGTCAATGGCCGTACTTTAACAGCAGCACAAATTAGTGAGGCAGAGGTGTTGCTGGTGCGCTCTGTCACTAAAGTAAACGAACAATTGCTTTCGCGCAGTCCAAAGTTGAAGTTTGTAGGTACTGCGACTATTGGCACAGATCATATCGATCAGTCGTATCTGCTAAAAAGGGGTATTGGTTTTAGCAGTGCACCGGGTTGCAATGCTCAGTCTGTGGTCGAGTACGTGCTGAGCAGCATCTTTGTATTGGCAGAAAAATACCAATGGAATTTGCAGGATAAAACTGTAGGCGTAGTTGGTGTTGGTAATATTGGTCGTCTGTTGGTCAAGGCGCTGCAAGCTTTATCTGTTCGGGTCATGTGCTGTGACCCGCAACGCGCTGCTACGGAAGCAGATTTTCCACACACACCTTTCGAGCAGTTATTGCCTCAGGTTGATCTTGTCAGTTTTCATGTGCCATTGATAAAAACAGGGGCGAATGCCACAGTAAATTTATTGAATAGTCAGACGCTCAGGTTACTAAAGCCAGACTGCGCAGTGATCAATGCTTGTCGTGGTGAAGTGACCAATAACGATGCTTTATTGGCTGAAGCTCAATCAGGGCACAAAAGGGCACTGGTGTTGGATGTATGGGCGAACGAACCAGAGCCTGATCTGCGGCTTATTGCGCATACGGATATTGCCAGTGCTCATATCGCAGGACATAGCATTGAAGGCAAAGCCAGAGGCACTGAAATGCTGTATCAGGCTTTGTGCCGTCAGCTAGAGTTAGTCCCGGACAAGACACTTGCACAAGTGCTACCACCACCACAAATTTCAGAGCTGAAAATAAATTCAAATTTTGGACTTTTAGATGTCCAAAATTTAAGCCGGCTGTTATATGATGTGCGCCGGGACGATGCTTTGTTTCGTTTCTATATGATGCAAGATAATAAAACACAAGGTTTTGACTGGCTTAGAAAGTCATACCCACCGCGGCGTGAATACAGCTCGGTGCGGCTGACAGGACAAGAAGTGCCTGAGTTTTTAACAACATTAGGTTTTAGTACCCAAATTAATTGACATTGCAGCGCGGCGACAAGCGAGTGAGACCCCTGGAGCATAGAAGTCCTATGTGACTGGGGCGAAGAGCGCAGTCAACAATGCGGCAGCGTCAAGTAAGAAGGGTAAAGTAGCCAGTAATCAGAGGGGAATAACCATGGCTCAGCAATACGACGTCGCTGTGTTAGGTGCTACAGGTTTAGTAGGCCAGCATTTAATTGAAATTTTAGAACAGCGCGATTTTCCGGTAAATAAACTTTATCCTTTAGCCAGCAGCCGCTCTGCCGGTGGCCATGTCACCTTTAAGGGTAAACAAATCGAAGTACTGGATGCTGAAACCTTTGACTGGACTAAGGTACAGATTGGTTTATTCTCTGCCGGAGGTAGTGTATCTGCGACTTATGCGCCTCGCGCTGCGGATGCAGGTTGTGTGGTGATCGACAACACCTCGCATTTCCGCTATGAAGCCGATATTCCTTTAGTAGTGCCTGAAGTCAATGCCCATGCTATTGCCGAATTCCGTAACCGCAATATCATAGCCAACCCAAACTGCTCCACTATTCAAATGCTGGTGGCGTTAAAGCCTATTCATGATGCCGTAGGTATTAGCCGTATTAACGTCTCCACTTATCAATCGGTGGCTGGTGCTGGTCAGCAAGGCGTGGAAGCGCTGGCAAAAGAGACGGCTCAGTTGCTGAATGGTCGTCCTTTAGAAGAAAGTGGTAAATTTGCCCGTCAAATCGCTTTTAACTGTATTCCACAAATCGATGTATTTTTGGATAACGGTTACACCAAAGAAGAAATGAAAATGCACTGGGAAACCCAAAAAATTATGGGGGATGCCAGCATTTCCGTAAACGCGACAGCAGTTCGTGTGCCGGTATTTTATGGCCACGCTGAAGCTGTGCACCTTGAAACCCGCATGCCAATTAGTGTTGAGCAAGTCAAAGCCTTGTTAGCCAATGCTCCTGGTGTGGTACTGATGGAAGATAATGCCGATTATCCAACTCAGGTGGGGAATGCTACTGGTCAGGATGATGTATTTGTTGGTCGTATTCGTCAGGATTTCACTCATGAAAATGGCATTAATTTATGGCTGGTGGCAGACAACATCCGTAAAGGCGCAGCCACTAACAGTATCCAGATTGCCGAACATTTAATCCGCGACTACCTCTGAAGTTAGTTTGGGTTGAAGTGACAACTGAATAAAGGCTCCTTAGGGAGCCTTTATTGTTTACTAAAGCATTTGATTCTGCAGCCGATATCAGAACAACGCAGAATTAGTTTAAGCGTAGCCAGTGAAAGCCATCTGGTTTACTATTCCAGTATGGAACGATGCTTGCAGTATTCTTGTGTTTGCAAAAATAATCTCCGGCCTTAAAGGATCATCGATGCGTTTAGTTGGGCTTCTTATCTTCAGTATTCTGTTACAGCTATGCAGTGTTAACGTCACTGCAGAAAGCACTGTGCGTCTTAAAGGGCCAAAAAGTACCGAAAATCCTGATCGCAGCAGGGTTGGACCTCTCACGCCAAACGATACCTTGTGGCGTATTGCAGAGGAGGTGAGACCTCACCCAGGATTAAACATTTATCAGGTGATGTACGCTATTTACCTTAAAAATCCTCAGTCTTTTCTTGATGATAACTTTAACCACTTAAATGTAGGTTCTTTTTTAGCTATTCCGAATATTGATGAAATCTTGTCTGTTGATGCAGTAGATGCACAGCGCAAGTCTGAGGAAGATGATCGGATTTGGGCTGACAGGGTGCGTGCTGCCGCTGCCGCCAAAGTCAAACAAGGGGTAAATACCGCTCAGCAAAAAGACGTAGACAAGGCTAAACAGGAAATTAAAAAAGAACTTATCCGTGTTGAAGGACAGCAGCAGGGGCAGTTACTTGATTTGCAAGAAAAATTGGCCGAATCGAAACTGACAGTTGAAGCTGTGTTGGCCGACAATACCGCTTTGAAGGATAAGCTTGATCAACTGGCTGAACAAATGTTGTTAATGAAATCCCAGGTGGATAAAGACAGCGAAATTCAGCATCAGTTGCAACTCTTAGTCACTCAGCAGGCAGAAATGCTGGCTCAGCAAAAAGCTCAGATTGAACGGGAACAGCAGGGGACAAATTTTGCCGAGTTGTGGCAGAATATTTCCTCCAGTAGTTTGACCTGGGTGCTGTTAGCATCCTTACCAACCTTGTTTGTGTTATTTGCTGTTTTGGGCTGGATTAAACGCCGTACCCGTAAATCTGAGCAAATTGTCACTGCCGCCACCGCTGTACCTCAGCAAGAGCCAGGTTATCGCTCGCCATTACCGCCTTTGGATGAAAGCCTTGATTTCGACGAAAGCAGCTTGATGACGCTGGACGAATCTTTGCTGGATACGGGTAGTAAAGGGATTAGGCTGGATGACGAGCCTATTGATCTGCACGACGACATGTTACTGGATACCAGAGCTGATGAGTTTGATGACATTCTGATGAATGACGATGATTTACTCGATAGCAAAGATCTGCTTGATGCCAGTTCAATGGATGATGAACTATTGGATGACTTGTTAGATCAACCGGCAAAAGCGGTAGATAAAGATTTTGATCCTAATAATATTTTATCAGGCGCAGATCTGTCGGCATTATTTGATGAAGAGCCTGAGCTGGATAATCCTGACGACATATTTGCACAGGCTGTCGCTGAACAATTGGCGCAAGAACAGAATCAACAAGTAAAGGAACAGACCACAGCAGACCTTGATGAGCAGGATGAACTGATCGAAGAGATTGAGCTGGATGAGCCAGATGCTGAGACTTTTGAAGTTAACAGTCCGGAAATCGCAGACGCGGATGAGTTTAATCTGGATGAAATCGAAGAAGTAGAAGAAGTTGATTTTGATTCATTACTTGACGAGCTTGTCGTTGCTGCGCAACCAGAAGCGGCACTACCGGAAGATAATGCGCAATCCAGCCTACTTGAAGAGCCTATCGAAGATGTTGCTGATCTGGTCGTTGTAGCAGCGGAACAACCTCATTTCGATAGCTCAGAACTCGACGAGTTTGCCGAATCACTTGCAGATGAAGAATTATCGGGGCCTGAACTGTTGGCCGTTGAAGATGAAAGTGATATCGATATTGACGCTTTACTGGATGGAGCTGCGGATTGGGCTGAGCCAATGCCAGAGCAAAACGCGGAACAAGTTGAACAGGACGAGGTTAATTCACAGGAGCAGATAAATTCTGCCTCTGACATCGCTGATACAACGGTAAGCCGCCTCGAATTTGATGAAGACGATTATCCACTCAGCCCTGACGACGTAGCTTTATTGCTGTCCGATGAACCAACAGCTGAACCTGTAGTGGAGATGCCGAATCACTTCCATGCCGATCATGCAGATTTAACTGAGCTGATGCAGGCAGATAACTCTGCGGAGTCAGAGTCCACCCATGGAAATACAGAAGAAGATGCCGAATCAGAACAAGCCTGGCAGGAACTCTCTGAGCCTGCCCTTGAGGCTGCCGTTGGTGAGTTAGTTCCCGATCTGGATTTTCAGGAAGATTTAACAGTCAGTCGTGTCTCTGCGGCAACATTATCTGTAGAAAATCCAAGTAAAGTCCTGGAAGAGTACCCTGATTTAGAATTTTCTGATGAAGCGATAACAGAAGAAGAGTCTGAAGATGAGCTAGAGGACGAACTTGTTCAAAACCCTGTACTGCCGGCAGAGTCTGAACCTGAACCCGTACTGACAACTGAAACTAAGGTAGACAAAGAGACTGCTGAGGATCCGAATGACGAACTTATTCACAGCCTTGAACTACCGGAAGAGTCTGATTTTGCGCCAGAACTCGCGATTGACGCTGCAGCAGAAGAAGAGACAGTACAGGAGCTAAACGACGAATTTGTTCAAAGCCCCGAACTACCGGAAGAGTCTGATTTTGCGCCAGAACTTGCAATTGAGGCAGCAGCAGAAGAAGAGACGGTACAGGAGCTGAACGACGAATTTGTTCAAAGTCCAGACTTGTCAGAAGAGTCCGCTTTTGATCCCGAATTGGCGGCTGAAGACATTGCGGCGGAACTGGATGCATTGGATGAAACAGATTTTGATACCTTACTGGCTGACTATGCTCAGGCCGACGTCAATAGCCGTTTGGCAGATGAACAAATTGCCGACGCCGTAGTGGCAGAGCTAGAGTCAGGCGCTAAGGATATTGTCGAAGATAATGTTTCCACTGAGCCGCAGTCTGATTCTGATGAGCTGGAGATGTCATTACTTGCACTGGATAAATTACTGGATGATTCAGAGGATGAACCACAGCTGGCTCAAAATACCGCAAGCGCTTTAGATGTTGGACTGGAAGACTATCAGGACTTTATTGCTGCTCAGCACGAGCCAGAGCTGGATCCGGCCGAGCAAGGATTCGCTGCCGATTTGGATTTAATCCGTGCTTACATCGAAATTGGTGAACAGGATGGCGCTGAGCACCTGATAGATAAAGTGTTGAATTCTGCGGCGCCAGAGCATATCAAACAAGAAGCTCAAAGCTTAAAAGACCAACTTTAACCGTGAGGGGCAGAGCCTTGACTCTGGCCCTCACGGTATGAAGGGGGCTAACACTTCATGCTGTAGAAATCCTGATAATTCATCTGCGTTTATAGGCTCGCCTTGTGCTGAAACTCGCATCTTAAGGGCAGTTGGGTATATACTTCCGCCGCTAAAGTGATGGGAGTCAGAATGCGAATTGCGTTAGGTATCGAATACAACGGTGTAGGTTTATTTGGCTGGCAAAGGCAACGTGAAGTGCCTAGTGTACAAGGTCATCTGGAAGCTGCGTTATCTAAAGTTGCCAATGCAGCTATTGAACTTTCTTGTGCAGGGCGTACTGACGCTGGCGTGCATGCGACTGGTCAAGTTGTACATTTTGACACCGATGCTCACCGGGATATGCGAGCCTGGATCATGGGGGCTAATTCCAATTTGCCTGATGGTATAGCAGTACGCTGGGCTAAACAGGTTTCAGATGATTTTCATGCCCGATTCTCGGCAACAGCCCGTCGTTACCGTTATGTGATTTACAACAACAAATTCAGACCTGCTATTCTGGGGGCAGGTTTAAGTCATTATCATCAGGACTTAAATATTGAACTGATGCAGCAAGCTGCTGTCCATTTGCTGGGTGAAAATGATTTCACTTCATTTCGGGCCATTCAGTGCCAGTCACATAGCCCTTTCCGGAATCTGATGCATCTGCATTTAAGCCGGGTTGGACAGTTTATTGTGCTGGATATCAAAGCTAATGCGTTTTTACACCATATGGTCCGAAACATTACGGGCAGCTTGTTGCAAGTAGGAATGGGCTTGAAAGAACCTGAATGGATCGCAGAGCTTTTAGCCGCTAAAGACAGAACTTTAGCTGCAGCTACGGCAAAAGCAGAGGGCTTGTATCTGGTGGATGTGGACTACCCTGATCACTTTGGCATTCCGAAAATGCCACTGGGGCCACTGTTCCTGCCAGACAGTTTTTGCTCTGACTTTGTGTGAAGCCGCCGTTTGAAGTAAGACCAGTTAGCTATAGGTTCTATCAAGGCTTTGTGCTTTAATAAGCGCCGTTAGCCGCATGATCGGCGCTTTTTCATACAATAAACTAAGTTTGGGCTCAAGCCCTGCTGCGCTACCAAGGAACAACTATGAGTTGGTTAGAAAAAATTCTGCCCAGAACTTCGTCTTCGTCCCGTCGTAATATTCCTGAAGGGGTCTGGACTAAATGTACCTCTTGTGACGCTGTATTGTACAAGGCAGAACTGGATCGGAACTTAGGTGTTTGTCCTAAATGCGACAACCATATGCGTATCAGTGCCAGAGACAGATTAAATAATTTTCTTGATACCGGTGGTGCTGTGGAATTAGCCGCAGAGTTGGAACCACAGGATCTGCTGAAATTTAAAGACAGCAAAAAATACAAAGACCGTATTGTAGCAGCTCAAAAAGAAACCAATGAAAAAGATGCCATGGTGGTGATGCGTGGTACTTTATTGGGGATGCCAGTGGTTGTGGCGTCCTTTGAATTTGCCTTTATGGGCGGTTCTATGGCCTCTGTCGTAGGTGCTAAGTTTGTTAAAGGCGTTGAATATGCCATTGAGAACAAAGTGCCTTTTATCTGTTTCTCCGCCAGTGGTGGTGCTCGAATGCAGGAAGCTTTATTGTCTTTGATGCAAATGGCAAAAACCAGCGCGGCTTTAGCCAAACTGAGTGAAGCAGGTTTACCTTATATCTCTGTACTGACAGATCCTACTATGGGTGGTGTATCTGCTAGTCTGGCGATGCTGGGTGACTTAAACATTGGTGAGCCTAAAGCTCTTATAGGTTTTGCCGGTCCTCGCGTTATCGAACAGACAGTACGTGAAAAATTACCTGAAGGTTTCCAGCGCAGTGAATTCCTGCTGGAACACGGTGCTATCGACATGATTGTTGACCGCCGCCAAATGCGCGATACAATTGCCCGACTTGTGGCTAAATTCATGCGATGGCCAGCTCCTGCCAAGGAGCACCGCGTCGCCTAATAAGGTGTTATGACCAATCTTTTATCGCCTGCAAGCCAATCCTGTCAGACCCTGACGGATTGGCTTTGTTATATAGAACAAAAACATCCGCAACATCAGATTGAACTGGGATTGGGACGTGTACTGAAGATTGCACAGCGCGCCGATTTGCATCTGCTGCCGGGCAAAAAAATTCTAATCGCCGGTACCAACGGCAAAGGCACCACTGCCCGCACTCTGGAACAGCTCTGCGCTGTGCAGGGTTTTTCTGTTGGTGTCTATAGTTCCCCTCATTTGCTGCAGTTTAACGAACGTTTACGCATTAATGGCATCGATGTTGCCGACTCTCTTTGGTGTGATGCCTTTTCCTTTATCGAACAACTGCGCGGCGATATTGAGCTGACTTATTTTGAGTTCACCACGCTAGCGTCGTTTTATCTTTTAAAACAACAGCAACCTGATATCTGCCTGATTGAAGTGGGCTTAGGTGGTCGACTGGACGCAACCAATATTATTGAGCCTGATTTAAGTATTCTGACCACAGTCGATTTAGACCATCAGGATTATTTAGGGCCAGACCGGGAAAGTATTGGTCGCGAAAAAGCCGGGGTGTTTCGTGCAGGAAAACCTGCGGTGATAGGCGAAACTGATATTCCGCAGTCGGTGTTGAAATACAGTCAGGATATTGCAGCCACACCTTTGAGTATCAATAAAGACTATCGGTACAGAGCCAGCGAAACTAGCTTTAGCTGGATTGGCTTGCAGAATAGGTATGAGGCATTACCCCTGACCTGCGTGCCCCTGCAGAACATTGCTACTGCTCTTACCGCACTTGAAGTATTAGCTTTATTACCCTCAAAGCAGCAGACTGCGCAGGTGCTTGCGAAGTTAAGTCTGCCAGGGCGCATGCAGTGGTTAAGTAAAACCCCCGGAGTTTTATTGGATGTGGCGCATAACCCACAGTCGGCAGCTTATTTGGCGACTCAGCTCCAGTTCATCAAAACAGGTTATGCTCGGGTCCATCTGCTGGTAGGGATGTTAAAAGACAAGGATATTCAGCAGAGTCTGGCACCTTTCTATCCGTTAGCCGATCAGTGGCATCTGGTTGATTTACCTGGTGCTCGGGGTGCACAGGCTAGTTTACTGGTACAGCATTTACCAGTGCACAGCAATTATTGCTGTTATCCCGATGTAGAGTCCGGTTACCAAAAAGCGCTGTTATCTATGCAGCCTAATGATTTATTGGTGATTTTCGGCTCTTTTGTTACAGTGTCGGCAGTTCTAGCGCTGCAAAAGGAGACAGATGTATGACCAGCGCCTTTAAAAACCGCTTAATTGGCAGCAGCATTTTAATTATTGCCGCCATAGTTTTTTTA
>NZ_JAIWOI010000023.1 GCF_020217005.1 Rheinheimera sp.
CCTGATTTGCTGGACGGGCAAAAGCAGGTGGTCAAAGATGAATTTAAGGCCATACCGGAGCGGCCGGAATTTGCCACAGTGCAACAGGAACAAGTCTTTACCAAACAGCAATTAGCGGAAAAACAGCAGGAATTATTGGCGACTCCGGTGAATGAAACTGCAGCCGATGCTGCTTTGCCGGATAATAGTTTTGCAGAAGTCACTGCCGGAGCTCCGGGAAGTGAAGCGGCTACAGACAGTGCTGATATGGTTGCAGAAGCTACGGAAGGAACAAGCACTGACTCCATTCCTGTGCCAACAGAAAATCCTCTGGCTCCGGTTCCTGTTGCTGACAGTTCAGCACAAACCGCAGCCTCTACTGCCCCCGTTACAGAAAAGCCGGTTGAACCCAAAGGCAACCCGGCACTGAACGAAACAGCCTGGATAGTGCGGGTGGGGAGCTTCAGCAAAACAGATAACGCTACGGCTTTGGTAGCAAAATTAAAAGAAGCTGGTTTTACCACCTTTACCCGTTCAACCACTAATGCGCAAGGACAGTCTATGGTCAGTGTGGTCGTGGGGCCTGAACTAAAAAAAGAACGTCTGGAGCAAAAGCTGCAGCAACTGCAGCAGTTGACCGGAACAGCAGGTCTTAAGCTGACGGCTTTTAAACCTATCGAAAATAATTAGGTGTTATGGTGCGTGTTTTGATAGAATGCGCGCCGTCCTTAAGCATCCTTTGGTAGCAAATGGTTTGGATTGATTATGCCATTCTGGTAATTATCGGCCTGTCGACTGTGATCAGTCTGATTAGGGGATTTGCCAAAGAAGCGGTTTCTCTTATTATCTGGATATTGGCCTTTTTTGTGGCCAGTTATTACTACCCTTATCTGGCGACTTACTTCACTGAATTGCAGGATGCGCTGGTGCGTAATGCAGTTGCTATTGCTGTTCTATTTATCTCGACTCTTATTCTTGGTGCCTTAGTGAATTACCTGATTGGCCGTTTGGTTGAATCTACAGGTTTATCTGGCACAGACAGATTACTTGGCCTGATCTTTGGTGCTCTGCGTGGAGTGCTGGTGGTCAGTGCATTGTTATTTTTTCTGGATGCATTTACTGGCGCTGATCAAAGCGAGTGGTGGCAAGCGTCCAAACTAATACCCGAATTTGGTTTTATCATTGAATGGTTTTTTGAGTACATCAAAAACCATTCCAGTTTTATGCAGCGACCCTAAGCGTGGCGAGGAAATAATCGATGTGTGGTATTGTTGGAATCGTAGGTAAGTATCCGGTCAATCAGGCGTTGTACGACGGTTTAACTGTGTTGCAGCACCGTGGTCAGGATGCCGCCGGCATAGTGACAGTAGACAACAAAACCTTACGTTTGCGCAAAGCCAATGGCTTAGTGAAAGACGTATTTGAAGCCCGCCATATGCAGCGTTTGTCTGGCAATATGGGCATAGGCCATGTGCGTTACCCAACAGCGGGTTCAGCCAGTACGGCCGAAGCTCAGCCGTTTTATACCAATAGTCCTTTTGGTATAGCGCTGGCGCATAACGGTAACCTGACCAACTCTGAAGAGTTAAAAGATGAGTTATTCCGGACTGCCCGTCGTCACGTCAATACCAACTCAGATTCAGAGGCACTATTAAACGCTTTTGCCCATGAGCTGGATATTCATGCCGATATGCATGTCAACCCGGACCATATTTTCCGCGCTGTTGCTAATTTACACCGCAAAATCCGTGGTGGTTATGCAGTAGTGGCGGTCGTCATTGGTCATGGTCTGGTGGCATTTCGTGATCCAAACGGTATTCGTCCTCTGGTGATGGGGAAACGTGAAACCGCGCTTGGTACCGAGTATATGGTAGCCTCTGAAAGCGTTGCTTTAGATGCAGACGGCTTTACTGTGCTGCGTGATGTCGCTCCTGGCGAGGCTGTGTATATCACTGAAGATGGTGAGTTATACAGCCAGCAATGTGCTGAAAACCCAAGTTACGCGCCTTGTATTTTTGAATACGTCTATTTTGCCCGTCCGGACTCTACCATAGACAATGTTTCTGTTTATGCGTCTCGCGTAGCCATGGGTAAAAAGCTGGGCGAAAAAATCAAAAAAGAATGGGCCCATTTAGATATTGATGTGGTTATTCCAATTCCTGAAACCAGTAACGATGCCGCGTTACAAATCGCGCATGAGTTAGGTTTACCATACCGTCAGGGTTATGTGAAAAACCGTTACATTGGCCGTACTTTTATTATGCCGGGTCAGGGAGAGCGTAAAAAGTCAGTCAAACGTAAACTGAATGCGATTTGGCAGGAATTCAAAGGCAAAAACGTATTGCTGGTCGACGACTCTATAGTCCGTGGTACTACCTCACAACAAATCATTGATATGGCCCGTGAAGCTGGTGCGAAGAAAGTGTATTTTGCCTCAGCTGCTCCGGAAATTCGTTTCCCGAACGTCTATGGTATTGATATGCCGTCTGCCAATGAGTTGATTGCACATGGTCACGACGTAGATAGCATCTGTAAAATCATTGGCGCTGATGGCCTGATATTCCAATCGCTGGAAGATTTAGTGGATGCAGTACGTTCAGAAAATCCTGAACTGAAACGCTTTGAGACCTCAGTGTTTGATGGTGTTTACGTGACCAACGACATCGATCAGGCCTATCTGAATCGTTTGGACGCACAGCGCAACGAAGCGGCAAAGAAGAAAAAAGAAGCTGAATTATCTGCCAGTTTAGAGTTACATAACGAAGGCAACTAATACTGCTCGGAAGTTGAATAAAAAAGGGCTGTCACAGACAGCCCTTTTTTAATTTGTTTGACCAGCTAATGAGTAAAAGCCGGACCAAAGCCGGAACTCCACAAAATAGCTGTAGCTGTCATCACACAAACCAGCAGAATAAGGCCTGTGGTGACTACTGAGCTGGCATAGATAAAGCCGCGCTCTTCTGGAATATGCATCAGGATAGGCACACCTACATACAATAAATACACCGAATAGGTTAATCCTGCTAAACCCACCAGCATGACAAACCAAAGCTCTGGATATAAAGCAGCAAAACCCACCATAAATAGAGGTGTTGAGGTATAAGACGCCAATTCCAGAGTTTGGGTATAAGTTGGCTCAGAACCAAAGGTATGAGCCATCCAATGTGCCAGATAGGCAAGAGCAAAGACGCCGCCTATCAGGGCTATATACATGGCCACAGAAAGCATCAGAGCGCTGTCTGCAGTTAGACGTATAGGTTCACCGACGCCAATACTCCAGCCGATATGCACTGCCGAATAATAAGCGCAGATGGAAGGAATTAAGGCGACAAGCAGGATGTGAATTAAGCTGTATCTGAAACTTTCGTGACGTGCGTCTATCGTATGCCATTCTTCTTTGGGATGGGCATACAGCCCCCATAAGTGATTTAAAATCATAGTTGTTATCCTTGGCTACTACGTTGTTCATTGCAGGGCCACACAACAAACCCTTACCTTTGTTATGGCTAATAGAACCTGGTTCGTCAAGTTTAGGCGGGAAAATCTCTGAAAGGGTGAAAAATAGCTGCAGCTGAGTTACTGCAATATTAACCCACGTCGACAAGGCCTGGGCTTTATAAGGCGATATCGGGACTGCCGCTATGAAATTTAAAGTCAGGATCTGAACTTGAAATCAGTTCTGCTTCAAGCCGGCCAAAAAAGCCTACCCGCTCGGTAATATCGGATTTGGATATCACTTGCGCCAGCTCCAAATAGTCAGCGAAATGCCGGGCTTCAGAGCGTAACAAAGAGGTATAAAAGCTGGCTAACTCCGGGTCAACACATTCGGCGAGTTTTGCGAAACGCTCGCAGGAGCGGGCTTCGATATAAGCACCACAGATCAGCTTATCAATCAGAATTTGCGGTTCATGAGTTTTGCAGTTTTGGATCAGAGTTTTGGCATAACGGCTGGCACTGATATTTTCATAAGGAATGCCACGAGCCTGCATAATCTCCAGTACCTGACAAAAGTGGTGCAGTTCTTCGCGAATTAACAACACCATACGGTCGATAATACGATCGGAGTGCGCAAAATCAGAACGGCCAATAATGCTTTTATTTAATTTTTCAGCCTGCTTTAAACTCTGAATATCACCGTCAAAACGGTAGGCAAAGTCCTCAAAAGGTTTGAGCCAATTCAGTAAAGTTAAAGAGCTCTCTTTGTCGCAGGCATAACGGCGCAGCAGGTACATGGCGGTTTGCGCCGCTTTTAATTCGCAGATTAAGTGATCCTGTAATAAAATCGCCAGCCGCTGTGGTTTCTGCGCCTCGGCTATCCAGCTGTCCGGGGTTTCACACTGTAAAAACTGATGAATGGGCTGAAGTAATTCGGTAAAACTCATAAAAATCTCAGCATTAAGCCTGGGACAAGGGGTTAAAGTGCAGTTGCCAGCCGTCCTCTGACACATCCAGATAAGAGCTCTGACTATACCAGTCGCCTAATACATAACGTTGCGCTGCACTGCCATCGGCTAACATCAACTGATGAACTGCAGGTCTGTGGGTATGACCATGAATTAAATGCTTCACCTGATACTGCGCCATCACTTGCGGTACTTCTTCCGGCGTCACATCCATAATTTCAGATGTTTTGCCTTTTTTATCTATAGCGCTGACCCGACGTGCTTTGCGAGCCAGATGTTGGCGGTACCATAGTGGCAAGGACAATATGAGCTTCTGCCACCATTTTTGGTCCCACCAGGCGCGAAACTTTTGATAGCCAATGTCCAGGGTGCAAAGCGAGTCGCCATGCATCAGCAAGGTTGGGCGGCCATATAACTCAACTACAGTCAGTGGTGCCAGTAATTGCATACCAGAGCGCTTCGCAAAATTCTTACCCAGTAAAAAGTCGCGGTTGCCATGACAAAAATACACCGAAACAGCCTGAGCTGTTAAAGCTTTGATGGCTTCGGCCACTTCGGTCAGTAAAGGCGAGGGGTTATCATCACCAATCCAGACTTCAAACAAATCACCCAGAATGTAAAGCGCATCAGCATTCGCTGCTTTTTGCTGCAGAAAAAGCAAAAACGCCGCGGTAATATCCGGGCGTTGTTCGCTTAAATGCAGATCGGCAATAAAAAGGCTGTGGCCTTTAGCCATGGATTTCTGCTTTTTCGATGATCACGGCGTCGTTTGGTACATCGGCATGACCAAATTTACGACCTGTAGACACAGTCTTAATCTTGTTTACAACGTCCATGCCTTCAACCACTTCACCAAATACACAGTATCCCCAACCCTGAGAAGTTTCTGAGCTGAAATCTAAAAAGTCATTGTTAGCGACATTGATAAAAAACTGGCAGGTGGCTGAATGTGGATCGCTGGTACGGGCCATAGCTATGGTGCCAGTTTTGTTGGACACTTTGTTGTTGGCTTCGTTTTTAATGACTTTGCCTGTCTCTTTTTGTTCCATATCCACTGTAAAGCCGCCGCCCTGGATCATAAAGCCATTGATCACACGGTGAAAAATAGTGTTGTCGTAAAAACCTTCTTTTACATAGTTCAGGAAATTTTCGACAGTTGCAGGGGCTTTGTCGGCAAATAATGCCAGTTTGATCACGCCAAAATTGGTATGTAAGCTAACCATGATGCTCTCCTCAAGCTTAAAAACGGCGATAGTGTACCGCAGCTGTGGCATATACCCAAGTAACTTCACTACGCAGACTTTAATGTTCTGTAGCTTTAAAACAAAGCGTAAAGCGAGGATAGCTCAAGGCTTTTGCTGATGTTACACTGTCACGCTTTGTGATTGCCGTTTTGATGATTTTCCGAGGAGCCCATGCTGCAGATTTTTAACACCCTGACCCGTAAAAAAGAGCCCTTTGTGCCTTTAGTGCCTGGCAAAGTTTCTATGTATGTCTGTGGTATCACAATTTATGATTTCTGTCATGTGGGGCATGCCCGCACTTATGTCGCTTTTGATGTGATGAACCGTTATTTACGTTTCAGTGGTTACGACGTCACTTATGTGCGTAATATCACAGACGTAGACGACAAAATTATCAAAAGGGCCAATGAAAACGGTGAGAGCTGTGATGCTTTAACCGCCCGTTATACTGTTGCTATGCATGATGACTTTCATGCACTGGGATTAATGCCTGCCGATATAGAGCCTCGTGTCACCACTCATATGGCTGAAATTATTGAGCTGATTGAAACATTGGTGGTCAAAGGTTACGCCTACGTAGCCTCAGACGGTGACGTACTGTTTGATGTCAGTAAATACGCTGCCTATGGCCAATTGAGTCAGCAGAATCTGGAGATGTTGCAATCCGGCGCCAGAGTTGAAATTGATCAGGCCAAAGATGATCCATTGGATTTTGTGCTGTGGAAAATGGCCAAGCCAAATGAACCAAGCTGGTCCTCGCCATGGGGCGAAGGCCGTCCAGGCTGGCATATTGAATGTTCGGCTATGAGTGCCAAACATTTGGGCAAACATTTTGATATTCATGGTGGTGGTTCTGACCTGCAGTTCCCGCACCATGAAAATGAAATTGCCCAGTCTTGCTGTGCTCATGATACGCCTTATGTGAATACCTGGATCCATACGGGTATGGTGCAGGTGGATAAAGAAAAAATGTCTAAATCCTTAGGCAACTTCTTTACGGTTAAAGATGTACTGGCAGATTACAACGCTGAAGCTGTGCGCTATTTCCTGATCTCCAGCCATTATCGTAGTCAACTGAACTATTCGGCTGAAAACCTGTTGCAAGCACATTCCGCTTTAGGTCGTTTGTATACGGCCTTACGTGAAGTCGCTCCAGCAACAGAAGTCGACATGGACAATGAGTACGTCAAAACCTTCACTGCCGCTATGGATGATGATTTTAATACGGCTTTGGCTTTACCTGTATTGTTTGAACTGGCTCGCGATATCAACAAAGAAAAAGCGACAGATCCTGCAAAGGCGTCTCAGTTGGCCGCTTTACTGATCAAGCTCGGCGCTGTACTGGGGATTTTGCAAGGTGATGCTGAAGCCTTTTTGCAATCCGGTACAGACTCGGATGATGTGGCTGAAATTGAGGCCTTGATCGCTCAGCGTAATACAGCCCGCGCTAACAAAGACTGGGCAGCTGCAGATGCGGCCCGTGATGCTTTGGTCGCTAAGGGTATTATTCTGGAAGATAAAGCAGGGGTAACTACCTGGCGCCGGGGTTAACTAAAAATGAGGTCAGATCACATTATTTGCCAAGCAAATAATGTGATCTGACCTCATTTTATTCACTGATCGTGGAATTGCTCACAAGCTTCTAGCGTGTTTTCAATCAGACAAGCTACTGTCATAGGTCCGACACCACCTGGCACAGGCGTAATAAAACGCGCATGTTCTTTTGCTTTATCAAATTCAACATCGCCCACCAGCTTGCCGGATTCTAAGCGGTTAATACCTACGTCAATCACCAGCGCACCAGGTTTGATCCAGTCGCCCGGAATAAATTCTGCTTTACCTACGGCAACTACTACTAAATCAGCACGGCGTACGTGTTGCTCCAACTGTTTGGTGAACTTATGACAGACAGTAGTAGTGCAACCGGCTAATAACAGTTCTAACGCCATAGGACGGCCGACAATATTGGAGGCTCCTACGACTACTGCATCCATACCACGGATTTGAATCCCAGTGCTTTGCAGCAGCTTGATAATGCCTTTTGGTGTGCAAGGGCGCAGAGCAGGCATACGCTGCGCTAAACGGCCTATATTGTAAGGATGAAAGCCATCGACATCTTTTAAAGGGTCTATCCGCTCAAGAATGGCAGAAGCGTCTAAGCCTGCAGGTAAAGGCAGTTGCACCAAAATGCCATCTACTTTTTTGTCAGCATTTAACTGATCAATTAAATCAAACAATTCTTGCTGACTGGTGCTTGAAGGTAAATCGTAAGAAAAAGACTCGAAGCCGACTTCTTCACAAGCTTTGCGTTTACTGCCTACATAGACCTGAGAAGCGGCGTCCATACCTACCAGTACCACCGCAAGGCCCGGGGCTCTTTTTCCTGCTGCAAGGCGTTGCTGAACCCTTAATGCGACCTGTTGACGGGTAGATTGAGCTACCGCTTTACCATCTATGATTTGTGCTGCCATAAAACTGCTCTGTTGACCTGAAATCTGAGGATTTGTATTTTCGCACAGCTACGGCAAAGAGGCCAAGCAGATCAGTTTAAGTGACGTAAAAAGTTAAAAAATCAGCAGATTTTCCACCTGTTGAACCCTTTTATGGCAAATGGGTTCAAATATTAAGCAATCAGTTTTTTAGCTGCAAAAAAGGTTTGACGCTCCAAGGCTTGGGCTGTAATATTCCGCCCCGTTGCAGTAGTGTAGCGAAGTCGGTGATTAGCGCAGCTTGGTAGCGCACTTGGTTTGGGTCCAAGGGGTCGCAAGTTCGAATCTTGCATCACCGACCATCTTGAGAGCCTAAGGGCCTCGAATTTGGCGCCCGTAGCTCAGCTGGATAGAGCAACGGCCTTCTAAGCCGTGGGTCATAGGTTCGAGTCCTATCGGGCGCGCCATTGCAACAAGTAAGGTGTTAAATTTCTACCGTGGTGGCTGTAGCTCAGTTGGTAGAGTCCCGGATTGTGATTCCGGTTGTCGTGGGTTCGAGCCCCATCAGCCACCCCATTCTCGACAGGTTATACGTCGGTGATTAGCGCAGCTTGGTAGCGCACTTGGTTTGGGTCCAAGGGGTCGCAAGTTCGAATCTTGCATCACCGACCATTCTCCCTGTAAAGACAATAACAGCAGAAATGCTGTTTTTTTGTTTCTGCGTTTTGTAAATCTGCTCTGTCACTAACTCCTATACCTACATTTCATCTTCATCATCTACTTTTGCTTGTTCGTTTTTTCTTAAGCACTCTACCTTACCGTTTTACAGGCAAAAAAAAGCCTGCACAGGGCAGGCTTCTTTGGCAATCAATACAGCTTAAGCTGCTTCTGATTTGGCTTTTGGTTTGATATCAAACAAAGACTTATCTGCAGCCAATTCCAGCGGATCAAAATCATCCACATTGATAGTGTGCAGACGACCTTGTTCAGCCACTCGCAGCTTCTCTGCTTCAGCTTCAGTGATCACACCCAGCTCTAAACCCAAAGTTGCCACTTCGTGCAGGCGGAAGAACGGCAGGCGTTTATTCGCAGCATGCACCACTTTGTCGAAGATTGGCTCAGCAGCCAGAATATCCGTCAGGGCTTTTTCAATTAAACCAATTTGGTTATTTGGTTCCAGTGTCATATAAATGTTGGTGGCTAAACGGCTACGGGCTTCACAAGGTGTTTGCATAATACGTGACACCTGATGATCCAGCTGATCGGAAGGTTTACGTAAAGTGCGACCCCAAGGAAACAGCAGCTTGCTCAGCACTGAACCTACAAGACGATTCGGGAAGTTATCCAGCATTTCATCCAAAGCGACCTGAGCTTTGTACATATTGTCTTCACAAGCCCATTGCACTAAAGGTAAATCCTGGGCTGGACGGCCGTCGTCGTTGAAGCGCTTCAGTACAGCAGAGGTCAGATACAACATGGATAACATGTCGCCTAAACGGGCAGAGATACGTTCGCGGCGTTTAAGATCACCCCCCATGGTCCCCATAGCTACATCAGACATCAGTGCTAATGCAGCGCTGTATCTGTTCATTTGCTTATAGTACTTGGCTGTTGCATCTGCATAAGGGCTGGCGGAGAAGGCTGAATTGCTTAAGCCTAACCATAAAGCACGGAAGAAGTTGCTGATACTAAAACCAATATGGCCAAATAAAGCACGGTCAAAGGCAGTCACAGCAGCGCGTTCGTCTTCTAAACCTGCAGCTTGTAATTCAGCTAATACAAAAGGATGACAACGAATAGCGCCCTGACCATAAATAATCATGTTACGGGTTAAAATGTTGGCACCTTCTACTGTGATAGCGACAGGCGCACCCTGATAACCACGGGCCAAATAGTTGTTCGGGCCCATACAGATGCCTTTACCACCATGAATATCCATGGCATC
>NZ_JAIWOI010000024.1 GCF_020217005.1 Rheinheimera sp.
GACTATCGCCTGACGCATACGCTCAGTCATATGGAACTTAGTGATAGCAGATATTACAGAAGGCTTTTCACCTAAGTCGATAGAACCAACAGACATAGTAGTCGAAGCTTCCGCCATGTAAGCGTAACCGCCAATACGGGCTAAGGCTTCTTCAATACCTTCCATTTTGCCAATAGGCAATTTGAACTGACGACGGATACGGGCATAAGCACCAGTCAACAATGCAGCTGCTTTGATTCCACCTGTACTGTTTGATGGCAGCGTGATAGCACGGCCTACTGACAAACATTCCACCAGCATACGCCAGCCCTGACCAGCCATTTTTGGACCACCTATGATGTAATCCAATGGTACGAATACATCTTCACCCTGAGTAGGACCATTCTGAAATGGCACGTTCAGTGGAAAGTGGCGGCGGCCGATTTTTACTCCCGGAGTAGTCACAGGAATTAACGCACAAGTGATACCTAAGTCTTTTTTGTCACCCAATAAACCGTCTGGATCCTGCATCTTAAAGGCTAAACCCAACACAGTAGCTATAGGAGCCAGCGTGATATAACGCTTGTTCCAGGTCAGGCGCATACCAATAATTTCTTTGCCTTCCCATTCGCCTTTACAGACTATACCTGTGTCCGGAATAGCGCCTGCATCAGAGCCTGCTTCAGGGCTGGTTAAAGCAAAGCAAGGAATTTCTAAACCTTTGGCTAAGCGCGGCAGGTAATGGTCCTGTTGCTCTTTTGTGCCATAATGCTGTAACAGTTCACCGGGGCCTAGTGAGTTTGGTACACCCACTATGCTGGATAACACCATGCTTTTACTGGTTAACTTTTGTAGAACACAAGACTGGGCATAGGCAGAGAATTCCAGACCACCGTATTGCTTTTTGATGATCATCGCAAAAAAGCCATGGTCTTTCAGATATTGGTACACTTCTGGCGATAAATCAGCGCGCTCATGGGTCGTATGCCAGTCGTCAACCATCGCTAATAGCTCTTCGCAAGGACCATCTAAAAAGGCTTGCTCTTCAGCGCTTAAGCGTGGTTTTGGATAATTGTGCAGTTTGTGCCAGTCTGGAGTACCACGGAATAAATCACCTTCCCACCAGGTGGTACCGGCATCAATAGCTTCTTTTTCTGTGGTCGACATTTCCGGCATAATTTTGCGGTACAGCTTTAACAGAGGTTTGGTTAAATACTGTTGGCGTATGCTGGCTACGTTTAATGGCAAAGCTACTACCAGAAACAGGATCCAGCTGACCATACCCACTGTATCAGTGAATGTTGCTACAGCTAATAAGGCAGCGATAAACGCTGTAAACATTGTTAAACTTGCTCTGTGGTACGCAAGCACGGCAACAGCGCCGAGCAAGGCTACCCAAAAAATCAACACATCCATAATTTACTCCTGAGAACTAGAGGTCAGACCACTGTGAGCTTAGAGTAGTGTGACTGTTGCAAAGATGCAAGTAATTCCTTACTTTGCACTCTGGTTTGCTGTCAACTTTTGTTGCAGCTTCTGTGTTATGCCACCCAGTATAGGAAGCTATCTGATTTATGTGTGAGTTATTAGGGATGTCCGCCAATGTGCCTACTGATATCTGTTTTAGTTTTAAAGGTTTAAGAGAGCGTGGTGGCAAAACAGGGCCGCATAAAGATGGTTGGGGAGTGGCTTTTTATCAGGGCAAAGGCGTGACGACCTTTAAAGATGCAGATCCGAGTTATCAATCGGAAATAGCCCGGCTTATCAGTGACTACCCAATCAAAAGTAACACAGTTGTGGCGCATATCCGTCAAGCTAATAGCGGTGGGGTGGGGCTTGAAAACACCCATCCCTTTACCCGCACTTTATGGGGCCGCTATTGGACTTATGCCCACAATGGTCAGCTTCAGAACTTTGAAACTTTAGCCGTTGGGCAGCATCATGTGGTTGGGCAAACCGACAGTGAGCATGCCTTTTGTTATTTGCTGAACGCGCTGGAGCAACGGTTTCCTGTTGCACCTGACGATATGAAACAGGCTTTTATGTTTGTAGCAGGATTATGTCCGGCGCTGCAAAAATTAGGTGTATTTAATTTATTGTTATCTGACGGCGACTACTTACTGGCTTATTGCAGTACCAAACTGCATTGGATCACCAGAAGGGCACCATTTGGCGTCGCTTTATTGTCGGATATGGACGTGGACATAGATTTTTCAAAAGAAACGACAGAAAAAGATGTGGTCACTATCATTGCCACTTTACCACTGACCTGTAACGAACAATGGCAAGAGATGGCCTCAGGGCAAGCTCAACTGTTTAAAGCAGGAGAGCCACAATAAGCGGCTCTGTCAGGGATATTTTAAAGCTCTAATTTGACGGCTTGAAGGTCGCCAGCTGGATATCAAACTGTTCGACTTTATCTTCAGCCTGCCATAAGCGCACAAGGAGATAGTCCAGATCTGGTGCAACCCAGGCCAGCACTTCTTTGTCTGCTCCTGTGCCTGTGCGTTCAATCCGGATGGTTTTTACTTTACCGTAGGGCAGAGACAACCATTCTTCGCCTGCAACTTTATAACTGTATTTACGTTCATCACCATGGCGATTCAACACCTGATAAACAAATTCTGTTTTACCCGCTTTCAGATCCAAAGCCAGTTGACTGTGGTAGCTCAGGGGATCCAGCCACTGAGCATTCCACTGAATGTTTTTGATTTTTTTTGATTTCTCTACCCGTAACTCTTTGCTATCCCAGTTCAGGTTCAGCTCATAATAACGGTTTGGACCAGAACCTGTGCGCTGCATCACATAACGGCTGGGCTGAATACGTCCATCTTTGACGGTAAAAAAGGACTGTTCGGAACGTTTGTCTTCAAAAATCAGCCAACTGATGTCACTACTGTAACCCAGTTCATAGCCTTGTTCTGTGGATTTCAGATAACGTTTGGCTTCACCGTGTTTTTTACCTGAGCGCAACACATTATAACTGGCTTCAAAGGGTGAAAATTGAACTGCAGGGCTGGTTGTAGGTTCTTCAGCCGATAACAGGCTGGAAAAGAGTAAAAAAAATGACGCACTAAGGCGCCATTTATTCTTCATCCTGGTCATTTGCATATCCATGGTCAGACAATAAAAGGCCGTCTAACAATGCCTTATCTGACTGCTGTTGTAAACGGTTCTGGCAAAACCAGCGCACAACCAATGGATAAATACGATGTTCCTGTTCGTGTACACGCTCTGCGACAGTGTCCGCGTCATCACCCGGGAAAACAGGAACTTTGGCTTGCAAAATCACAGGGCCGCCATCCAGTTCCGCTGTGACAAAATGCACTGAACAGCCATGTTCGGTGTCACCTGCATCAATAGCGCGTTGATGAGTATTCAGCCCTTGATATTTGGGCAATAACGAAGGGTGGATATTCAGTAAACGACCCTGATAATGCTGCACAAATTCAGGAGTTAGAATACGCATAAAACCAGCCAGCACCACCAAATCAGGCTGATGCTGGTCGATAGTTGCGATCAAATCCCGATCGTAAGCAGCGCGGTCGGCATAGGCTTTATGATCAAGCACTATTGCTTTAGAGCCTGCTTTTTTAGCCCGCTCCAAACCATAAGCTTTTGCTTTGTTCGACAGCACCGCTGTAACTTTGCCATCAATAAAACCAGCGCTGCAGGCGTCTAAAATAGCTTGCAGATTGGAGCCGCTGCCGGAAATCAATACTACGATAGATTTCATCTATGGGTTTAGCCCTGAATCACAACTTGAGGCTGATCTGCGGTAACCTGATTGATTTCTCCTAAATGCCAGGCGTTTTCACCAGCTGCTTTTAACTGGGCTAATGCTGCATCTAAGTGAGTCGCAGGCACTACTACGATCATGCCAACACCACAGTTGAAGGTGCGGTACATTTCGTGGCGTTCTACATTACCCTGCTGTTGCAACCAACTGAAAATTGCAGGCCACTGCCAGCTACTCTCGATGATGTTTGCCTGAGTGTTTTCTGGTAATACCCTTGGGATGTTTTCCCAGAATCCACCACCAGTGATATGGCACAAAGCGTGAACGGGCAAAGACTTGATCAGAGCCAGCAGGTTCTTGACATAAATACGGGTTGGCTCTAACAGGTGGTCAGCTATAGTTTTGCCTTCTAGTACAGTTTGAGCATCCTGACCACTGACTTCCAACACTTTCCGAATTAATGAAAAACCGTTGGAATGCGGGCCTGACGAGGCTAAAGCTATTAACTGATCGCCGGCTTTGACCTTGCTACCGTCAATAATTTCAGCTTTCTCAACCACGCCTACGCTAAAACCTGCGATGTCATAATCTTCACCATGGTACATACCAGGCATTTCAGCGGTTTCGCCACCAACTAAAGCACAACCAGCCAGTTCACAACCTTTGGCAATGCCTTCGACCACAGTGGCCGCCGTATTTACATCCAGCTTGCCAGTGGCGTAATAATCAAGGAAAAATAATGGTTCTGCGCCAGATACAACTATGTCGTTGACACACATGGCGACTAAGTCGATACCTACGCTGTCATGACGTTTTAAATCCATCGCCAGGCGGAGTTTAGTACCTACACCATCAGTACCTGAGACCAACACCGGCTCTTTATAACCAGCAGGGATTTGACACAAAGCACCAAAGCCGCCTAAACCACCCATGACTTCTTTACGGGTTGTACGTTTTACCGCACCTTTAATACGGTCAACCAAGGCCTCACCGGCATCAATATCAACACCAGCGTCTTTGTAACTTAACGACGTTTTTTGCTCGCTCACGGCAATCCCCAATGACTAAAAAGTGAAGGTCCAAAAAAATTGGCGACATTTTACCTTGTAACGCCGCCAGACAAAAGGATTTACTGCTTAGCTTTTACGAATGCTGGCATTCAGAGCATCAGAAGGCGGCGGATATGCTGACTGCAAAAGTCGTTATTGCATTGCGTTGCTCATGGCCTGGCCAACATAATTGCGTAAGCTGGCGCTTGGAGTTTTGGCGATTTGATGATAAACCAGTGACGCGAAAGGAAACTCTTTGCCGTTGTAGCGTACGCATATAAAAGGCGCATCAGGTGTTGACACATCGTGATACCACTCGCCCCCAACATGATGTATAAAGACTTCACCTGTGTAGGCCCCCAAAATGTTACACAAAGTAAATAACAAATCGTCGGCATGGCGTTGTTCTTGCTGTCGTAAGAACAGCTCACTGAGTATCTCATCCACCAGAGTTAAACTATCCAGACTAAAATCAAGCAAAACCTGATGCTCTTCTGCTGCGTAGACAACAGCATCCTGAGCCGATGCTTTCATTAATTCCGTTACTTCTTGCTTATTCATGGTTTTCCCCGTTATTTATTATTTTGTGCTCGGCTAGCAGTAACTCACGTAACTGACGACTGCCTGGCCCTAAGGTTTCTTCCTTTGGAGTCACCAAAGCTAAAGGTACAGCCCTTGCTGAACTCTGTGTAATAGGCAGCCGTTTTAAGGTGCCGTCCTTAATCAAATCGCAGATCAAAAACTCAGGTAACCAGCAAAAGCCAATGCCATTTTTCAGTATATCCACAGCTTCAAAAAAGTTATTTACTGTCCAGCGTTGCTCGGCACGCAACCAGCCAACATCTTTGGGCTTATTGGCGGTATCGCGAATTACAATTTGCAGGTATTGACTGAGTTCATTCAAATCCAGCACATTTTGCTGCGCCAATACATGGTTTTTGCCTACAACAGGGAACATCTGCGTCACACTCAAAGGTTCGCCTATGTAGCCTCTTGGTACACTGGGAGAGGCCGCAATAACTAAATCTGCTTTGTGTTCCAGTATCATTTCTGTAGAACCCGTAATTACAGTATCAATAATCTGAATGCGGCTACCACGGGATAAAGGATGAAACTTTGCCAAAGCGCGATAGAGAATCTGTTTGGGATAAACCAGTTCAACAGCGATACGGATCTCTGGTTCCCAGCCGACATTGATATTGGAAGCCAGCAGTTCTAAATCCTCAATTTGTTGAGTTAACAACCGTGAGCGTCTTAGCATGACTTCACCTGCAGGGGTCAGAAATGCCTTGCGACCTTTGACTTCTAACAATTCAACACCCAATTGATACTGCAGTTTTGCGACTGCATGGTTCAATGAGGACTGACTTTTATTCAGTAAATCTGCCGCCTGAGCATAGCCTCCGGCATCGACCACAGCCTGCAGTATGCGCCATTGTTCCATGGTTGATTTTGGGCGGTACGGCATCAAAAGTCCTTAGGGTTAAGCCACAGCCACTATCACGGCGCGTAATGGGGCCGGGTAGCCTTCAATGGTTTTACTATGGTCAGTTGGATCAAGAAAATCAATCAGACTTTCATTTTCCATCCAACTGGTTTTTCGCTGTTCATCCAGACTGGTGACTGATAAATCTACGACTTTAGCTTCTTTAAAACCGACCCGCTGCAACCAAAGCAACAAAGCAGCAGTGCTTGGAATAAACCAGACATTACGCATTTTGGCATAACGGTCTGTCGGCACCAGTACGGCTTGCTCATCACCTTCTATTACTAAGGTTTCCAGCACAAGTTCACCACCTGGCCGCAACTGTTGCTTTAATTGGGCTAAAAAGTCGATAGGGGAACGACGGTGGTACAACACGCCCATAGAAAAGACTGTATCAAAAGCTTTTAGCTCAGGCATATCGTCTATGCCAACAGGCAATAAATGCACTGTAGGATCAGGGTTAAAATGCTTAATAGCTTCAAACTGGCAATAAAACAGTTGAGATGGGTCAATGCCTACAACAAACTCTGCACCTTCACCTTTCATTCGCCATAAGTGATAACCGCTGCCACAACCGACATCCAGCACTGTTCTGTGTTTTAATGAGCTGATATGAGGTAAAACTCTGTCCCATTTCCAGTCTGAGCGCCATTCGGTATCTATAGTTAAACCATGCAGAGTGAAAGGACCTTTGCGCCATGGCATTAACTGGCGTAATAACACTTCAAGCCGTTGTTTTTGTCCCTCACTGATATCCTCTGCGCGGCCAAACTCGACTTTGTTTTTCAGTTCAATACAAGTCTTACTGGCCACAGGCAAGTGGTCCAACACTTTTTGCCACTGTTTAAAATCGCCATGCAAAGCGTCCTGTTCCCATCGTTTTAATTGGGCAGGTAAGGTTTCAAGCCAGTGCAGTAGTTTGTTGCCCGCGATTTGTTGATAAAAACTCTGGAAGCGGCTCATGCTTTTGCCTCTGCTTTTATAGCGACGATAGAACAGAAATTAAAACACTGAAACCACAAACTTACATGTTCAAAACCCGCAGCAGACAAACGTGCTTTATGCTCGGTCAGACTATCCGGACGCATTACATTTTCAAGAGCTGTGCGCTTTTGACTGATTTCCAGTTCGCTGTAACCATTGGCGCGTTTGAAATCATGATGCAAATCAATCAGCAGTTCATGAGTAGTGTCGTCTGTTTCTATAATTTTTTCTGACAATACAAAAACACCACCGGGCTTGAGCGCTTGATAGATGCGTTCAATTAAGAGGGCTCTGTCCTCTTTGGCCAGAAACTGCAACGTAAAATTACTGACCACCATTGCAGCATTCTCCATTGGAATGTCGCGGATATCAGCCAGTAATATGCTGGCAGGTACATCGGAACGAAAGGCGTGCAAATGGCTGGTGCAGCGTTCGACCATAGCGGCGCTGTTATCCACTCCTATCACCTGACAGCCAGGAGCCGTAATTTGCCTACGCATAGCTAAAGTGGCTGCGCCTAAAGAGCAGCCTAAGTCATAGTAGTTGCTGTTTGCCTGCTGAAAGCGGCTGGTCAGTTTGCCTATGGTCTGAATGATAGTTTGATAACCCGGCACTGAGCGCTGGATCATGTCTGGAAAGACATCGACCACCGCAGAGTCAAAACGAAAATCCTGAATGTGGCCCAGAGGGTCGGCGTAAATATGATCTTTTTGCATCAATAGAATAACTTCAAACCTGTAGTTGGCAGATAGTTTAACGTATTTCAACTTTAAGACGAAATCAAAGCAAGCTTAGCTGAGTTTGATCCTGCGGCCATGGTGCCAGTATCGGGTGGTCAATGCCTAAATCTATCACGAACTGTCGGGCCAACACTGGTGCAGTGAAATTGTCCGGACTATGAAAAAAGCAGAAAGGGGTTTTGCCTTCATCCAGCCACTGCCGCACTTTAGCCAGCCAGGGGCGGTAATACTGTTGATTAATCGCCATATCGTCAGTACCAACAAAACGCAGCATGGGAGTTTTAGTAAGACCTACTGCATGCACGGGTAAATAAGGCTTCTTGCGCTGGGCGTCCTGCAAAGCTGCTGTGGTCGGTTGAACCGAAAACAATGCCCTGCTATCAAATATCACCCGCTCTGTATCAAAATGACGGAGCAAACGATTCAACGTTATTTCATGCTCTGCTTTATCGAAAAAAATCGGGTGACGCACTTCCACTGCGACGGAAAAGGAAGAGCATAAAGTATTGAGCATCTGTTGCAACCAGCTTAAATCCTGGGGTGAAAAAACAGCGGGTAATTGCAAATGCACCAAGGCTATTTTATTCGCTAAAGGTACGATCAAATCCATCCAGCGCTGTAATTCTTCAATCTGGAACTGCTTGAATTGGTGGCTCAACCGCTTTGGTACTTTGAGCGTAAAACGGAAGTTATCGCTGCTTTGCTCCGCCCAGCGCTGGACTGTCTGAGGCGAAGGATCGGCATAAAAACTGGTGTTTCCTTCAACAGAGTTGAAATACCTACTATAGTTAGCCAGAAACTCAGAGGGTTCCAGTTTGCTGTTATATATCAGGTTTTTCCACTGTGGGTTAGCCCAGACGGGGCAGCCAAGATAAAGCATCTGTGATTTCCATTGTAAAAAATTCCGCGATAAATCATTTGCGTATTGTCGCTGTATTCGACATCTTAACCTAAGGTGAAGATCACTGTCCTGAACATGATTAAAAAGCTACTGCTGGTTATTTTCTTACTTATAGGCTGTTCTACTCAGGCACAAAACACTGAGATCGTCAGTCCTCTTCCTGCATCGCTGAAAATTGGCATATCCAGCGATACTTACCCCTATATGTTTATGGATGACCAGGGACAGCCAGCCGGATTAGTGGTGGATTACTGGCGGCAAATCGCAAAACAACAAGGGATCCGAGCTGAGTTTATTGCCGCAGACTGGGCTGATACTCTGCGCATGTTGGATACTGGACTGATCGATTTACACGGAGGTCTGGGGAGAACTCTGGACAGAGAACAGCGCTATCTATTAGGGCCAAGTTATTTGGATATCTTCAGCAATGTGTTTGTACACCGCGACTTAGCAGGAGTACATAATTTAGCTGATTTAAAACCTCACCTGGTGGGCGTCGTAGAAAGCTCTACCCATATTGACAGCTTGAAGCAACAGCAACCAGATTTGGTATTGAAACACTACACCTCTGTTTCTCAGATGTATGACTCTGCACTGAGAGGAGAAATAAAAGCTTTTACTGGCCTTGACAGATTGCCTCCCCGTTATGCGAACTACCTGGAGTTATTGTCGTTTTATCCCGCCTATAAGAAGGTACCAATCCGAAAAATAGAACTTACTTTTGCTGTAACACAAGGCAATACAGAGTTGTTTAAGTCCCTAAAGCAAGCCGTTGGAGCTGCGACAATAGCATTTCGCGATCAATTGGAACGGAAATGGCTAAGTGTAAATACGGCTCCTGATACTTTACTGATAGGGGTTTCTATTGGAAATCAGCCTTATATGCATGTCAGTAGCATTGGAGATGTGCAAGGCATTTTTGTTGATTTATGGCGTTTGTGGTCAAAAAAAACCGGGATAGCGGTAAGTTTTGTGCCTGACCAATCGGAAGAGTCCCTGGCGTATTTGCGTAAGGGACGCATCGATGTGCAAATGGCTCAAGTCGAAAACGCCGGAAAGTTCACGGGCTTAAAACCCGCCTATCATTTATACAATATCTATTCTTCGCTGTTCTACCATCGT
>NZ_JAIWOI010000025.1 GCF_020217005.1 Rheinheimera sp.
GAGGCAGATCAGACAGATCTGGCGCAGCAGAAAGATATTAGTGTAGGCGTATTACAAACAGCCAGTTTTTGCGCGGAACTGCAACAGCAATTTCCGAATGTTAAAATTAAAGTCTTTGATACAGTGGATCAGATGATTGAAGCTGTCTTAAAAAAGCAACTCTTTGGCTTTTTAGCTTCAGAGGTAGTAGTTCGCAACAGATTGGCGCAGAGCAATAGTCAGGAGTTGTTTAAAGAGTTCCCGGGTATTCGTTACGAATCGGCGGTTTATTCACTTATCCGTCCGGATGACAACAGGTTGTATCAGAGCATTCAGCAAGGTTTTTCTCAAATCAGTCTTGATGAAATGATTGAGATTGAAAGACGTTGGTTGGGTAAAGAGGCTGGAGGGTATTTTCAGAAGTTCCGCGATAAAGTTCCACTGACCCTGGCTGAGCGCGAGTGGCTTAATCAGCATCAGCAGATTAGAGTCGGTGTGATGAGTAACTGGAGGCCTATTGAGTTCACCGATGAAAATGGCAAGACTCAAGGGATCACCTCAGATGTACTGGAACTTTTAAATCAACGTTTAGAAGTGCAGTTTGTGCCACAAGCCTATGACGATTGGACACTTTTACTGGAGGATTTTAAAGCCGGAAAATTGCAAATGGTAGCGAACATTTCTGATTTGCCGGAGCGGCGTAGTTTCAGCGCATTCAGTCTGGATTACTGGACTTTACAATGGATACTGATAGGGAAACACGATGCGAAATTTGAGGCTAGGGTTGCTCAAATGCCAAGCCAGCGTATTAGCATCATGCGTGATTATCAGTTTATGCAACAATTCAAAAAAGATTTTCCTCAGCATCAGGTGATTGCTGTGGATAGTTTAGAAGAAGGGTTGGAGTTGGTTGCCTCTGGTCAGGCAGATTTTGCTTTGGATACTGTGGTGGCTTCTGGCATTGCAATACGAGATCCTCGCTATGTTAATCTGCGGGCTTATCTGCCAACAGATTTACCTGTGTATCCTTCCTATTTTGGCGTGCACAAAGAGCTTCCGGAATTATTAGTGATAGTGAATAAAGGCCTTAAGACCATCAATGATGCCGACAGAAAAAGCTTGCTGGATAAGTGGCTGAATCTAGAAATCAAACAAGGGCTGGATCAGAGCAGAGTGGTCACCTTGGTGTTGCAAATAGCTGGCCTGTCATTGATCGTGATTGTTGGCTTCTTAATCTGGAACTTCTCCTTGCGCCGTGAAGTGAATCTGCGCCGAAAAGTGGAAGAGAAAATGCGTTTTATGGCAGGGCATGATGACTTAACTCAATTACCCAACCGCAGCCTATTGATTGAGCGCCTGCAAACCGCTTTACATCAACATGCCAGACATAATGAGATGTTGGCGCTGATGTTTATCGATTTAGACGGTTTTAAGCAAGTTAATGATCAATACGGTCATGATCTGGGGGATGAAATGCTGGTTAAATTGTCCGCTATTTTGAGTCATTGCGTTCGTAAAACCGACACTGTAGCCCGGTTTGGTGGCGATGAGTTTGTAATTTTATTGACGGGCTTAGTAGATAGAGATGATGCTGCTATAGTGGCAGAAAAGATCTTACTCTACTTGCAGGAACCACTGGCCTTATCGGTTTGTCAGGCCAGCGTAGGCGCCAGTATAGGCATTGCAATTTATCCTCATGACGGTACAGATGCTGCGACTTTGTTAAAGTCTGCTGACAAACTGATGTATCAGGTAAAACAGCAGGGCAAAAGCCAGTATCGTTTCAGCCGATAGACACATCCAGAGCAAATAAAATTTAATTCAGCCTCATCAACTGGCTTTAAGGGCAGTGACATTAATCGTCTTTTCTATATAATTAGCGCTCATTTTCGCAGGCAGATTAAAGTTCGACTGAAAGGATAAGTTAATGCGTAGCCATTATTGCGGTTCATTAAAGGCAGAAAACATTGGTCAACAGGTGTCATTGTGTGGGTGGGTGAATCGCCGCCGTGACTTAGGTGGTTTGATTTTTATTGACCTGCGCGACCGCGAAGGCCTGGTTCAAGTGTTTTTTGATCCCGATTTAACTGACTTATTCACCCAAGCCGCTGATTTACGCAACGAATATTGCGTACAGATAACTGGTACGGTGCGCGCGCGTCCAGAGTCTCAGGTCAATGCTGAGATGGCTACAGGTGAAGTGGAAGTGTACGCATCCAGTCTGACTATTTTGAATAAATCAGCGCCTATTCCGCTGGATCCAAACCAGAACAACAGCGAAGAACAACGTTTAAAATACCGTTACATTGATTTACGCCGTCCTTTGATGAGCGACCGTTTAAAGTTCCGCGCTAAAGTAACCAGTTTTGTCCGTAATTTTATGGACAGCCAGGGCTTCCTGGATGTGGAAACTCCAATTCTGACCAAAGCGACCCCTGAGGGCGCCCGTGACTATTTAGTGCCAAGCCGCACTCACAAAGGTCAGTTCTTCGCGTTGCCACAATCACCTCAGCTGTTTAAACAATTGCTGATGATGGCGGGTTTAGACCGTTATTACCAAATCGTAAAATGTTTCCGCGACGAAGACTTACGTGCTGACCGCCAACCGGAATTCACTCAGATTGATATCGAAACCTCATTCATGACTTCTGAGCAAGTGATGGAAGTCACGGAACAGATGGTGCACCAAATGTTCCTTCAGCTGTTGAATGTCGATTTAGGCAAAATGCCACGCATGACCTACAACGAAGCCATGCGTTTATACGGTTCAGACAAACCGGATCTGCGTAACCCTATGCAGTTTGTTGACGTCGCCGATTTAGTAAAAGACGTCGAATTCAAAGTATTCTCTGGCCCGGCCAATGATAAAAAAGGCCGCGTGGTCGCGTTAAAAGTGCCAGGCGCCGCAGAGAAAGTCTCGCGCAAAGACATCGACAATTACACTGCTTTTGTAGGTATTTACGGTGCTAAAGGCCTAGCCTGGTTAAAAGTGAACGACATCAATGCCGGCGCTGAAGGTATTCAGTCACCTGTAGCCAAGTTCTTAACGCCTGAAATTATCAGTGAAATTTTAAAACGCACTGAAGCTGCCACTGGCGACTTAATTTTCTTCGGCGCAGACAGCTATAAAGTAGTGTGTGAAGCTATGGGCGCTTTGCGTCTGAAGTTAGGCGAAGATTTAGGTTTAACAGTGCCGGGCTGGAAACCACTGTGGGTTGTCGATTTCCCAATGTTTGAAGAAAACGATGATGGTAGTTTCTCCGCTGTGCACCACCCATTCACTTCGCCTTTGGACACTGCAGAATTCCTGGCGACCGAAATGGACAAGCTGGATCACAGAGCCCTGTTGTCCAACGCCTATGATATGGTGTTAAACGGTACTGAGTTAGGTGGTGGTTCTGTACGGATCCATACGCCGGATGTGCAGGCTAAAGTATTCCAGTTGCTGGGTATCAGTGATGAAGAGGCGGCTGAGAAGTTTGGTTTCTTGTTGGAGGCTTTACGTTATGGTGCACCTCCACATGCAGGTTTAGCTTTTGGTTTAGACCGTCTGGTGATGCTGATGACGGGCGCGAGCTCAATCCGTGACGTGATGGCGTTCCCAAAAACTGCCACTGCAGCTTGTCCGCTGACAGATGCACCAGGCGAAGCTAATCCGGCTCAACTGGCCGAGTTGGGCATTCAGGTGGTGAAAAAGCAATAAGTCCTGATGTAGGACTTTTGAAGGTACAGAGCGCTGAGCACAGCACTCTGATCTGTGATTGACATTTAACTATCTGGAAGCGGCTTTTGCCGCTTCTTTTTCATGGAGTATGCACATGGCTGGTCATAGTAAATGGGCTAACATGAAGCACCGTAAGGCTCGTCAGGATGCCAAACGAGTGAAAATTTTTACCAAACTTATTCGTGAGCTGACGGTGTCTGCCCGTATCAGTGCTGATGTGGATGCCAATCCACGTTTACGCACTGCAGTGGCCAAAGCGCTGCTAAATAATATGACGCGGGATGCGATAGACAGAGCGATCAAACGTGGTGCTGGTGAGCAGGATGGCAGTAACTACGAAGAGCTGGTGTACGAAGGTTATGGTCCTTGTGGCGTTGCCATAGTAGTGGAAACCCTGACGGACAACCACAAACGTACTGTAGCTGATGTGCGTAGTGCTTTTACCAAATACGGAAATATGGGCACCGCTGGCTCTGTTAGCTATTTATTCAGTAAAAAAGGCATGATTTCTTTTGCGCCCGGATTATCAGAAGATCAAGTACTGGACATCGCACTAGAGGCTGGCGCTGAAGACGTGGTTAGTCATGAGGACGGCAGCATTGAAGTGATCACCAGTCCGGACAGTTTTAACGATGTACGTGAGGCGTTGGAGGCTGCAAAACTTGTCGCGGATGATGCTGAAATCACTATGGTTCCCTCTGTAAAAGCCGAAGTAGATGCAGAACATGTGGTGAAGTTTTTTAAACTGATCGACATGCTGGAAGACTTCGATGATGTACAAAACGTCTATCACAATGCCGACATTGCCGATGACGTGATGGCGTTAGTGCCTTAATGGCTATTATCCTGGGTATAGACCCCGGCAGCCGTTTAACTGGCTACGGGGTAGTGCGCCAGACTGGCCAGAAATTTGAATACATTGCCAGTGGTTGTATTCGTCTGACGCTAAACGATATACCTGATCGGTTAAAGCAAATATTTGATGGTGTCAGCGAAATTATTCAGCAAACCCAGCCTGATGTATTTGCGATAGAGCAGGTTTTTATGGCACGAAACCCTGACTCGGCGTTAAAGCTCGGGCAAGCTCGTGGTGCTGCGATAGTGGCGGCGAAAAATGCTGGGCTTGAAGTGTTTGAATATTCGGCCCGTCAAGTGAAACAAGCTGTAGTAGGTACTGGTGCTGCAGATAAAACTCAGGTGCAGCATATGATCCGCACCTTGTTAAAATTGCCCGGCAATCCACAAGCCGATGCTGCCGATGCCCTTGCCGTGGCTATGTGTCACGGGCATACTCACCAAAGTTTATTGCATATGGCAGGACAGGCTACCAAAACAGTAAGGGGCCGCCTGCGCTGATTTATCTGTATTCCGGAGCTTTTGACTGTGATTGGATTATTACGTGGTGTTATTTTAGAAAAACAGGCGCCGGATTTATTAATTGACGTGGCTGGTGTTGGCTATGAAGTGCAGTTGCCATTAACCAGTTTCTACAAATTGCCTGACGTCGGCAAAGAAGCTGTGATTTACACTCATTTTGTGGTGCGGGAAGATGCGCAGCTTTTATATGGCTTTCATACCAGTACAGAGCGGGCTTTGTTTCGTCAACTGATTAAAGCCAATGGCATAGGGCCTAAGTTAGCTCTGACTATTTTATCTGGCCTTTCGGCTCAGCAGTTTGTCCGTTGTGTGCAACATGACGATATCAGTACCCTGGTTAAACTGCCTGGTGTAGGTAAAAAGACGGCAGAACGCTTATTGATAGAGATGCGTGATAGGTTAAAAGACTGGGGGCTGAATATTAGTACTCCGGTGACTGACCACTTAGTGCTTGCCGGCGACGAAGTGGATTCGTTTGAACTGGTTGAAAGTGCTGAACAGGATGCAATCAGTGCGTTAGTGGCTCTGGGTTATAGCCAGTTGCAGGCCAGCAAAGCAGTACAAAAAGTGAAACAGGCCGATATGAGCAGCGAGCAGCTAATCAAGCTGGCGTTGCGCAGTATGATTTAACGCAGATTTAATCAGGATTTCCCATGATAGAAGCCGATCGTCTGATCGATACCAAAGCCAGTCGCGAAGATGAGCTGATTGACCGCGCCATAAGGCCAAAATCTCTGGCGGATTACACAGGTCAACCTCATGTCAAAGAGCAAATGGCGATCTTTATCGAGGCAGCCAGGGGGCGGGGTGAGCCTTTGGACCACTTGTTGATCTTTGGCCCCCCTGGTTTAGGGAAAACCACCCTGGCTATGGTGGTCGCCAATGAAATGGGGGTCAATATTAAAAACACCTCAGGTCCTGTGCTGGAAAAGGCTGGTGATTTAGCGGCGCTTCTGACTAATCTGGAGCCCAACGATGTGCTTTTTATCGATGAAATCCACCGTTTAAGTCCTGTGGTTGAAGAGATTTTATATCCGGCAATGGAAGATTATCAGTTGGATATTATGATCGGCGAGGGGCCTGCAGCGCGCTCTATCAAGCTTGAACTCCCCCCTTTTACCTTGATAGGCGCTACCACCAGAGCCGGGGCTTTAACATCACCACTGCGAGACAGGTTTGGCATAGTACAGCGGCTTGAGTTTTATAAAACTGAAGAGCTGGCACAAATCATTTTACGTTCTGCTCATTACCTGAATTTAGAACTTGAATTACCCGCTGCTACTGAAATAGCAAGGCGCTCACGCGGTACCCCCAGAATCGCCAACCGCCTTTTAAGGCGAGTTCGTGATTATGCTCAGGTCAAATCTGCGGGGCTGGTTCCTGTCGATATAGCTTCTGCTGCTTTGCATATGGTGGACGTAGATGCCAGTGGGTTTGACTATATGGACCGCAAATTGATGCTATCCATTATTGAAAAGTTTGGTGGTGGTCCTGTAGGACTGGATAATCTGGCTGCAGCGATAGGCGAAGAAAAAGAAACCATTGAAGATGTAATCGAACCTTTTTTAATTCAACAAGGTTTTATCCAACGTACCCCACGAGGCCGTATCGTCTCGCCAGCCGCCTACAAACACTTTGGTTTTGATTTACCTGAATCGAATTAAGTAATGATCGAAAATCAATTTACACACAAATTCGTCAGGAACGAATTTGAACAGCTTCAGCTGGCCTGATAAGGCGAGGGCAAGGATAGCCCGAGTAAAAACGTCAGGAACGAATTTGAACAGCTTCAGCTGGCCTGATAAAGCGAGGGCAAGGATAGCCCGAGTAAAAACGTCAGGAACGAATTTGAACAGCTTCAGCTGGCCTGATAAGGCGAGGGGCAAGGATAGCCCGAGTAAAAACGTCAGGAACGAATTTCACTCACATCGTCCATGATGTTCGCCTTCGGCAGCTTAAGCTGTGAAAAACAGCTATCCTACTGTTTTTTGAACATCGGAGTGCAACGACGATGGCCCGTAGGGCGAAGCCGGAATTAGCATTGCCAACAGTTTGGCAATGCACGGCTGAGCGCCAGTGGCTCTGTCCACTGGCCGGATGGAACCATGTGGGAAGGCAAAAAATCGTCTGGAGCGATTTTTTACACGGGAGCGAAGCGACGGTGGCCCGACCGGGCATTTTGCAGGAAAGCAAAATGTAAAAAAAAGCCCGCTAAATTAGCGGGCGAATGCAACAAGTTGAAGTAAATCTTCAAAATCCAGGGAACATGTTGAGAAGCAACACGACCATCTTCAAACAGACAATCACATCACCATGTATTCATCACTAAAGTCGGGCACAGGGGCCGCAACCTTTGCGCTAGCTCAGAACACGGGCGCATTTTAGGGAGTTAGTGTAAATACTTCAAACTAGAAAAATTGAGATTTGGGATTATATTTTCTAATCTGAATAAATATGTGTTTTGTGCGAATTTTAAACTGTTTCATCTGATCACTATGCGGTAGGCCTTGATAATTAAGGTAGACTGAATGGGCTGCCGATTTTTCACGAATTACTATTTTTTAGACAAATTTTGATGGTAGGACAAAAAAAGCTATTAGTCGCTGATTTTTCCCCATTTATCGTGAACAGGAAACTTTTCGAAAAAATCAGTACCCTAGCTACTTTGGTGGTTAAATACTGAGCTTAACGTAAAATATTTTTGACTGTGGCATCGCCAGCCTGTTGAGTTCGGCTGTGGCCTCCAATATCATAGCGACCAATTTGGGTGACAAAATAGTATGATGTTACAAGCCTTTGAATTTCCGGTCAGAGTATATTACGAAGACACTGATGCCGGTGGCGTAGTATATTATGCTAACTATCTGAAATTCTTTGAAAGAGCCAGAACTGAATGGCTACGAAGCTTAGGCATAGAACAAGACAGTTTACTTCGTCAGGATATAGGTTTTGTGGTGAAAAGTGTCCAGATGGAGAACCACAAGCCAGCAAGGTTTAACCAGCTTTTGTTGGTAAAAAGTGAGATTAAGCAGTTAAAAAAGGCCAGTTTGGTATTTTGGCAAGAAATCTACAACGCAGATGCACAATTGCTTTGTTCAGCGCAGGTTAGTATAGCTTGCGTAAAACTATCATTAATGAAAGCGAGTGCAATACCTCGCGATGTTTTAGGGGTGTTATCAGGTGACAGGCGGACTATCAGTTCTTGATTTAATTCTTCACGCTAGTGTAGTAGTGCAGCTGGTTATGCTGGTTTTACTGAGCATGTCTGTGATGTCGTGGGCCATGATCATTCAGCGAAATAAGGCTCTGAGTGCTGCCGTTGAAGAAACCAAGCAATTCGAAGATAAATTCTGGTCAGGTATTGACCTTTCAAAGTTGTACAACGAAGTCAGTGCGAAAGTCACGGTGACAGGTGTTGAGGCATTATTTAAAGCGGGCTTTAAAGAGTTTGCCCGTTTACATAAAAGCAGCCGCCAGTCCGGTGCGGTGATGGAAGGAACCCAGAGAGCAATGCGTGTAGGTTTGTCACGTGAAGTAGAACGTCTGGAAACCCACCTGCCGTTCTTAGCTACTGTTGGATCGATCAGTCCTTATATCGGACTGTTCGGTACAGTCTGGGGTATCATGAATTCCTTTATCGCTTTAGGCGCGGTGCAACAAGCGACATTAGCTATGGTTGCTCCAGGTATTGCAGAAGCTCTGATTGCAACGGCTATAGGTCTATTTGCCGCTATCCCGGCTGTTATCGCGTACAACAGGTTTTCTCATAAAGTAGAAATGCTGGAAAGCGCGTACGCCAACTTTGTTGAAGAGTTCGCCAATATATTGCACCGTCAGGCTATGGCCAGCGGAGAAAATAACTAATGTACGTCCGTAAAAAGCGCCGTATGGTGGCAGAGATCAACGTAGTCCCTTATATCGACGTGATGCTGGTTCTGCTGATTATTTTTATGGTAACAACGCCAATCATCACACAAGGCGTAAAAGTAGAATTACCTAAGTCAGATGCAGAACCCATTGAGCAAATGAAAGATGGTAAGACGCCACTTGTTGCGACAGTGGATGAGGGTGGCTTGTATTATTTTGAGAAAGATGGCGTAAATAAAGGCCCTTTTAACGCTCAGGAAATGCAAACTGAAGTAGCTGGCACTCTGCAGTTAGAACCTGGCACCCAAGTGATCATTAAAGGCGACGGCCGCGTAAACTATGCTGCGATCATTCAGCTGTTGAATTTGCTAAAAGACGCTGGCGCTCCTTCCGTTGGTTTAATGACTGACGATGTGGAGCAAAAATAAGATGGAGCCAGCGTTTAAGAAGTCGCTGATCATCTCAGGTGCTTTACATGTTTTAGTAGCAGTGTTGCTGTTTGTTAACTTCAATTTCTTTAAAAATGAAGAAATTTTGGTTGTACCAATGGCGGGTGATTTAAGTGCGCCGCTGAATGCGACAACGATCGATCAATCGCAGTTTGATGAACTGAAAGAGAAAAATCAGCAAAAAAAGAAAGCTGAGGAAAAGCGCAAGAAAGATTTAGAAAAGAAGAAGCAGCAGGAAGAGCGTGATAAGCGTCTTGAAGAGCAGCGTCTGAAAAAACAGGAACAAGAGAAAAAAGAAGCCGAAATCGCTGAGAAAAAAGCGGTTGAAGAAAAGAAAAAACAAGCCATAGAAAAAGAGAAACAACAAAAGCTTGCTGCTGAAAAGAAAAAGAAAGATGACGAAAAGAAAAAGCAGCAAGAGATAGAGAAGAAGAAAAAGGAAAAAGCAGCAAAAGAAAAGGCCGCAAAAGAAAAAGCTGCCAAGGAAAAAGCTGAAAAAGCCAAAGCTGAGCAAGAAAAACGTGAACGCGAAGCGGCAGAAGAAATGTTGGCGGAGCAGTTGGAAGAGGAAGCGGAAGCTCGCCGAGCAGCAAAAGCAGGCCAG